>JAYSLX010000193.1:0-22796 GCA_043725245.1 Geobacteraceae bacterium
CATCGTCACGTACGTGACGAATGAATATTTGATGTTTTCATCCGTGGGATAAATCCCACGGCTACCGTCAAACGCCCCTACAGGGCTTTAAATCATTGATGCAATGTCGAACATATCATCAATTATTCTCGTTATTTCAACAAGCCACCGGAAATGAATGATGAATCCATTAATTTCGCGTGTGAAAACTATTTCGTAAATAACTGAAGAAGCCGATTTAATGGTCTGCTACATCCTGAAAAGGCTTTATGTTCTTTCTGAATATTGGTGAGCCGACATGAAACATACCTCTATCTGGCCCAAGGCCTTCAAATATTTTGATCAGGTTCGTCTCTTTCTGATACTCCTTTGTACTGCCCTCTCTCTATTGGTGGCATGTTTTTTCATGTTTCTCTGCAACCGGACTGATCAACTTATGCTTCGCCGCCTCCACGACCAAGCAACCTCCTATGTGGATCTGCTGACCCATGCCAGGGAATGGAATATGAACAACGGCGGCGTCTACGTTGAAAAGAGGGGGGGCATAGAAACCAACCTTTATCTCAATGGTCTCGGCATAAAACCTGATCTAAAGGCTGAAGGGGGACGAACGCTTACGATGCGGAACCATGCCATCATGGCCATGGAGATTTCCCGCATGAGTGAACTGAAGGAAGATGTTAGCTTCAGAATAGTCAGTGAAAAGCCACTCGTTCCCCAAAATATTCCCGACCCGCTTGAAAAAGATGCCCTTGCCCGGTTCGCCCAGGGCAAGAAGGAGCAATACTCTCTCATTGACAGCGATAAGAAGACGGTTTTTCGTTACATGAGCCCTCTTTACGCAGATGCAGGCTGCCTGGTCTGTCATCGTTACAGAGGATACAGTTTAGGGAGCATTATTGGCGCCGTCAGCGTAACTATACCGATAGGGCACCTGATCGAAGAGACAGCCTCCATCAAGGCTCTTCTCTTCGCAGGGGCCGGTATCATGATTGTCCTGATTATCGGCATCGCATATTTTCTCACCTGGCAGATGGCCATAAGGCTCGATGAAGTGCAGAAAAACCTCAAGAAACAGGCATCCACCGACGAGTTGACCGGCCTGAAAAACCGTCGCAATATCATGAACCGCCTGAATGAAGAGTTGCAGCGCGCGTTACGTCTCCATGAGCCGCTTGGCGTTATGGTCCTGGATATCGACAATTTCAAACTGATCAACGATACCTATGGGCACCCATTTGGAGACAAGGTTTTGTCTTCTGTTGCTGCCTGTATCCGTGGGAACCTTAGGAGCTACGACTTGATCGGCCGGATCGGCGGTGAGGAGTTCCTTGTACTTTCTCCCGCTACCGGATTGGATGATGCCCTGATCCTTGCTGAAAGGGTCAGAGAGAGTGTTAATGCAAACGAGGTCATAGAAGATGGTAAGTCGGTTTCAGTCACAATCAGCATCGGGCTTACCATCTCGCAATCTGCTGAAGCTACCCATGAAAAGCTCCTCAATAGGGCCGATAGTGCACTCTATCGAGCTAAGGAGGGGGGGCGAAACCGCGTAGTTTCAATTGTCTAAGGTACTATAACGAGGGGAGCTTAAGAATGGAAGAGCGTCTGCAGAAGGTACTGGCTCAGGCCGGAATTGCTTCCCGGCGAGCCGCAGAGTTACTGATAACTGCCGGTCGGATAACCGTAAACGGCGTTGTGGTAACCGAACTCGGCAGCAAGGCTGATCCGATTCGGGATACCGTCGCCTTGGACGGTAATCCGGTCAAGGTAGAAAAGTCGAAGGTGTATCTCCTTCTCTATAAACCGTCCGGCTATATGACTACACTGAAGGACCCGGAGGGGAGGCCGGTGGTCACCGATCTTCTCAAAGAGGTCAGGGAGAGAGTCTATCCCGTAGGTCGGCTTGACTACAACACCGAAGGGCTGCTGCTCCTTACCAATGATGGCGATTGGGCAAACCGTCTCATGCATCCTCGGCATGAGGTGGAGAAGGAATACCATGTCAGGGTGCGGGGGAATGTTGATCAGGTACAGGTGAGCAGGCTGGCCTCAGGCGTGGAGCTTGATGATGGTATGACCGCCTCAGCCGCGGTGCGGGTAATAAAGGCGAGCGACAACAATACCTGGCTCTCAATTGCGATTCACGAGGGGCGTTATCGTCAGGTCCGGCGGATGTGTGAGGCGGTTTCTCTGAGCGTTGTCCGCCTGAAGCGGGTTCGTTATGGACAGCTGGGCCTCGGTGAGCTTAAACCGGGAGAGTATCGTCTTCTTTCAGAGGAGGAAGTATCAGGGCTAACTGGGACCAATAAGCAGGAGAAGCGTCCTGCACAAGCTAAGGTAGTCAAGCCTATGCAGCAAAAAAAGCCCGGTCATATAGCCGTTAGTTGTTCTGTTAAAAAACCAGGGAAAGGGGGCAAGTGAAAGTTTAAAATTAATAAGATTGGCCCTTTAAGTGACATGGTACAAATAATGCTCATTAATTGATGAATTATAGTCGTGCGTGAAATCACCGAGCAAACCTTCACTTCACGTCTCGACCGGTACCCTGGTCACAGTTTACTTTCGAAACATCGGAAAATTAAATATTTATGTGATGCTATGGTAGAGCGATCGGAGTGGGGATTCATGCGGAAAAGGATCTTCCTGATAGCAGTATTCGGCTACCTCCTTATCTGGAGTGCATTGCCGCTATGGGCCGACATCGACCATGGAGAAGCGGCTTATTCCAGTCAGTACTACACTCCAACATCCAACAAGAACAATTCTGATGACTATTATGAGATTCGGCAGCAGATCTCATGTACCCCCACAGGCGGTCTTGCCGCCGAAAATCCGTTAAATGACCTCAGTTCATGCATGAAGGCAGCAAAGCACGGCGATGTTCAGGCCCAGTATAATCTCGGATGCATGCACTTCTACGGCATTGGCGTTGAGGTTGACAAGTCCCGCGCTGCAACCTGGTTCAAGAAGGCGGCAGTACGCGGTCATCTTGATGCCCAGAAGGCTTTGGGCCTTATGTATGCCAAGGGTGACGGCGTTGCACAGGACTTCGCCGAAGCGCTCATCTGGTTTCGGATGAACGCCGAGAACGGCGATCCCCTTTCACAGTTCAGCATGGGCAGTATCTACTTTAATGGTTGGGGCGTTCCCGTGGATAAGGCAGAGGCAGCGCGATGGTGCCTGAAGGCTGCCCAACAGGGGGAACCGCAGTCACAATACATCCTCGGGTCCATGTTTGTTCGCGGTGAGGGGGTTCCACGGGATTATACCGAGGCCCTCAAATGGTTTAGCAGGAGTGCCGAGCAGGGTAATCCGCATGCGCAGCTAAGCCTCGGACTCCTCTACTTCAACGGATGGGGAGTGTCGCAAGATCGCGAGGAGGCGCTCAGGTGGTGTGTCATGGCGGTTGATCAGGGTGACGAGCAGGCACGAATGGTTTTATCCAGTATGCTCAAGCACAGGAAGGGTCGTGACGCTGCCGGTGACAAGGTTGCCGTAAAATAAATCCGCAGTTCTCTTGCCGAAAAAATTGGATATCGAAGCCGCACAAGGCATGTGCGGCTTTTTTGTTGTCAAGTAAACATGTTGTGTATATTATAAACCATGAAAGGAGATTGTACGATGGGACTTGCACACGCAAAAAACGCCGACATTGACCTGTCTTCCGATGATTCTCGAAGTGCTTTGTCGAAGATGGTCATCAAACTATTCCATCTTTGGGAACTCTCGACTGCCGATCAGCTTGATCTCCTCGGGTTGAGCCCCAAGAGTCGAGCCATGCTGGCAAAATACGGCAAAGGCGAGGCGCTGCCCGGTACTCGCGATATCCTGGACCGTGTCGGCTGGATCCTCTCCATCCACAAGGCGTTACGGCTTCTCTACCCGCAGAATGAAGATATCCGATACTCCTGGGTTTCCCGGAGGAATACGGCGTTCGGCAACCTTACACCACTTGCTGTCATGAAGGAACAGGGGATCATCGGCATTGCCAAGGTGGCCCGCTATCTTGACTTCTATCGCGGACGCTGATCCATGCCGAGTCTATTCGACAAAACCTGTGATTTCGACGATGACCTGTTGCGAAATATTGTTTCATTGCGCGAATCAATCGATCTCTTTTCAGACTTGACTGATGGTGATGAGTATCAGAGTGAAGTGGCTATGGCTGCAGAGATGCGGGTCAAGTCCGAGATCCCGACAGGAATAATCCAGCGTGGTTTTCATTATACAACTGCAATTGGCTACCCATTTGAGACAGATCCCTATTTGTGCAGCCGTTATGGTAATGGATCGTTTGGTCTCTGGTATGGTTCATTGGAACTTGAAACCACGATCCATGAAACGGCATACCACATGATAAGGGAAGAACTGCGGGTAGAAGGGGCGAAAGGCCCTATCATCCGTGAACGTGCCGTCTATCTTGTTCATTGCCGGGCTGTGCTGATTGACTTGAGAGGAAAAGAGAAACAGTTTCCTGGACTGACTGCAAAAGATTACAGCCTTACGCACCAGATTGGCGAGCGGTTACATAGCGAGGGACATCCGGGACTGTTGGCGCCTTCAGCGCAATGTAAGGGGGCAAATCTGGCATCGTTCACCCCCTCTATTCTCAGCAATCCCAGGCATCATTGTTACTTAACGTATCGTTGTTATCCTGAGCGGCAGGCGGTGTCTGTAGAACGGCAACCAGGTGAACTGCTACTGGAGATAAAGCCGGCTACCCTGTAGCTCTCTTAGTAATGGGTAATAAAGAGGGTAATGAAACCGTGACAAATTGTCACAGTTTGAAAATGATTTAGGGACGAAGGAAAATCTCATGGCCAATACATACACGTCATTGCATTGCCATATTGTGTTCAGCACCAAAAACCGGGAACCGTGGATTGTTGCTGCCAAGGAAGCCAGAATATGGGAATATCTCGGCGGCATTGCCCGCAAAAACGGAATGAAGGCGTTAAAAGTTGGAGGGTATGACGACCACATACATATCCTGTTGGCATTACCGGCCACCATTTCCGTCAGTAAAGCGGTGCAACTGCTAAAAGGTGCTTCATCTCGTTGGATTCATGAAAGCGATAACGATATGATGGCGTTTGCATGGCAGGATGGATACGGGGCATTCACGGTAGGTCTTTCCCAGATTGCAGATACGGTACGGTATATTGAAGGTCAACGTGAACATCACCGGACAAAATCGTTTCAGGAAGAGTATGTTCATTTTCTTAAAAAGCATGATGTTGAATTTGACGAACGCTATGTATGGGGATGAATTAAAGCCCCATCGGGGCTATTGATGGTAGCCGTGGGATTTATCCCACGGGTTGATGCGGCGAATACATTCAGCCGTCGCGTACGCGACGGTGGGATATGATGTCCCGATTTCCGGGGAATGAATTCCCCGTCTACCATCACACCGTCCCTACAGGACGAAAAGGACAAAAGCCCCATCGGGGTTATTGTCGGTAGCCGTGGGATTTATCCCACGGGTTGATGCGGCGCATACATTCATCCGTCGCGTACGCGACGGTGGGATATGATGTATCGTCGGTCTGTTTATCATTTAATGTTGTGTGAACTGGAGAGACATGCAGGGACACATCCGACTCCATACCGGCAACCGACTGGAGGTTCTGGCCGACCGGCTTGCCGACGTGGTCGCACGACCTTTGGCAGATCCGCTCGATCAGGAGGTGATCGTTGTTCAGAGTCGTGGCATGGAGCGCTGGCTCACCATGCAGCTTGCAGAGCGCCTCGGTTCCTGGGCCAACTGCCGTTACCCCTTTCCCAATGCCCTTGCCTGGGAGATGTTCAGACAGACCATTGACGCCCTTCCTGATGAGAACCCTTATGCTCCTGAGGTCATTGCCTGGCGACTGATGGAGATTTTCCCCAACTGCATCGGAATGCCCTGCTTTGAGCCGCTTCGCTCCTATCTTGCCGGAACTTCCAGTGAACTCAAACTTTATCAACTGGCCGGGCAGATCGCAGACCTGTTTGACCAGTACACGATCTTCAGGCCAAAGATGCTCGCTGCATGGGAATCAGGGCGCTCCTGTGACCGTTGCCGGTGGCAGGCCGAACTGTGGCGTATGCTTGCGTCACTGCAACCGGCGCACCACCGAGGGACTCTGCTTCTCGAATTCCAAAGGACGATGGGGTCGAAGAAGCCGCTTACGGGAAAGATCCCAGAGCGGATATCGGTCTTCGGAATCCCGACTCTCCCGCCGTTTCATATCGAGATTCTGTCCGCACTGGCCTGTCGCACCGAGGTGAACCTTTTCCTCCTCAATCCCTGCCGCGAACACTGGTTCCTGATCAGCTCAAAAAAGGAGAAGGCTCGGAGTGCGATCAGGAGTCACCAACAGCCGGGACTTTTCGACCCCCTGGATGAGGATAATCCTCTGCTCGCCTCAATGGGGGCCCAGGGACGAGATTTCCATGGTTTTCTCTACGATGGTTTCCAGCTCGATGAAGGGGGAGGTGGGGTATTTATTAAGCCGGAAGGGAATGACATCCTTCAGAGGATACAGTCCGAGATTCTGGAGCTGACCGATGGGACGTCACCAGGCGGGCAACACTCCATAGCGGAGGATGACCGATCCCTTCAGCTGCACTCCTGCCACAGCCCCTTGCGTGAGGTGGAGACCCTTCACGACCGCTTGCTGGAGCTGTTCGAGACAACCCCCGGCCTCGCCCCGCGCGACATACTCGTTATGATCCCCCGGATCGACGAATATGCACCCTACATCACGGCGGTTTTCGGCGGAGCTGGCGATGAAGGACAACGGATCCCCTATGCCATTGCCGACCGGAGCGTTACCTGCACAGCGTCGCTTGTGAGAGGCTTTCTCTCGCTACTGGACCTTGCGGAGAGTCGCTGCGGGGCCTCACAGGTTCTGGATCTGCTGGAGCACCCAGCGGTATCCCGCAGATTCGGCATGGAGAGGGCCGGCTTGATGGCAGCCCGGCGGTGGGTCACGGAGAGCGGGATTCGATGGGGGGTGGATGTGGGCGACCGTACCGGCGAAGGTCTCCCCCCTTTCAGCGAGAATTCCTGGCGTGTCGGCCTTGACAGACTTCTGCTCGGATATGCACTTCAGGGTGACGGCAGGACCCTGTATTCCGGCATTCTTCCCTATGCCGACATGGAGGGTAGCGATGCACGGCTTCTAGGTGGTCTGTTGGAGTTTACCAACCTCCTCTTTACGTTTCGCGGGGAGAGGGGGGCCGTGAGGAGCCCCATTGACTGGGCCGACTATCTCACCGGCCTTCTGGGGAGCTTCTTCATAGCAGACGACGAACTGCAGCCAGAGCTGGCACTGCTCACCACATCATTTGCCGAGCTGCGCAAGGGGAGCGATTATGGCTTCACCGGTCGTATCGGCCTTGCGGTGGTACGCTCCTGGCTCCTGCGACGGCTTGACCGGGATCCCCCCGGTTACGGGTTTCTGGCTGGAAGAGTTACCTTCTGCGCGATGCTCCCGATGCGAAGCATCCCGTTTCGAGTCATAGCGATGCTTGGAATGGACGACGGAATCTTCCCCCGCAGGGATTCTCCCTCCGGCTTCGATCTGATGGCGGCATTTCCCCGCCGCTGCGACCGCTCAATGCGTAACGAGGATCGATACCTCTTCCTTGAGGCGCTGCTTTCCGCGCGCGATGCCCTCTACATAAGTTATGTCGGTCAGAGCAGCCGTGACAATGCTTCCCTCCCTCCATCGGTGCTGGTCAGCGAGCTATTGGACTATGCGGAACGGAGCTTTACCCTGCCCGGTTCTGTAGACGACGACAGGCGCAGCCTGGTGCGCAACAGGCTTGTCATCAAACACCACCTGCAGCCTTTTCATGCCGACTATTTCTCTTCCGGTAATCCGCGTTTATTCAGCTACTCGGAGGAAAACTGCCGCGCTGCCGAGTCCCGACACGAAGGGGGAGGGGGTAGCAGGCTCCTTGCAGGGCTTCCCCTTGCACTGCCGTCCATAGACCATTGGATCGTCACTCTGGATCAGCTCTCTTTTTTCTTACGAAGCCCTGCCGGACATTTTCTGCGTAACCGCCTTGGAATCAGGCTTGAGCGAATAACCGCCCCGGTGGAGGATAATGAGCCGTTCGGCGTCGATCCCCTTGCCGACTATCTTCTCTGTGGCGAACTGGTTGACCAGATACTGTCGGGTGGCGATGCCGGCATGCTGGCCAATCCCTTCAGGGCGCGGGGAGTTCTTCCCCCTGGGGGGCAGGGGCGCGTTGCCTTTGAGGCCCTCAGAGAGAGGGCTGAGCACTTTGCCGCCACTGTTAGGCCCCTGGTGACGGAGAAGGAGCTGGCGCCACTCCCGTTGGATATCCTGCTTGGCGACTGCCGACTGACGGGAAGGATCAGCGGCATCCATCCCGGTGGGCTGGTACGTTACCGCTGTGCCAGACGAAAGGCGAAGGACCTCCTTGCCTGCTGGGTGGAGCATCTGGCGCTCAATATGTCGGCTCCGGCCGGGTATCCATGCGGGAGCATTCTGGTGGCAATAGATGGTATATGGCGTTTTTCACCACTTCAAAAGCCAGCGGATCTACTTGCCGAACTACTCGACTATTACCGCCAGGGGCTCTGCGAACCGCTCCCTTTTTTCCCTGAATGCTCGCTGGCATTTTCAGAGGAGCCGGGTAGAGCCGACAAGGTCATAGCCGCCTGGAATGGCTCTGAGTGGGAGGGGAGAAAACGTCCTGGCGAGCGGGAAAAGGATCAGGCATTTGATCTTTGCTTCGTGAGTATGACGGCTGAGGCGCTCTTTGCCTCCGAACGGTTCAGAAATATCTCCAGCGCGGTCTATAGCCCTGTCCTGGCGTCTCTGAAGGGGGAAGAACCGTGAGGGAACTGGACCTCTTCACCCCCCTGCCGGCGGGCATAACAATCATTGAGGCAGCGGCCGGTACCGGCAAGACTTACGCCATCGCTGCCCTCTTCCTCCGCCTGATCCTTGAGCGGGAGATACCGGTTGAGGGTATCCTTGTGGTCACCTTTACCGATGCTGCCACCGAAGAGCTCCGCGACCGAGTAAGAGAGCGGCTCAGCAGGGCGCTTGACGCCTTCTCCGGTGTGAAGCCGGCAGACGATTTCCTGGCAGAGGTGCTTCGATGCAACCCTGACCGGCAGCATGCAAGAGAACTCCTTACCCTTGCGCTCGCCTCTTTTGACGGAGCCGCCATCCAGACAATCCATGGCTTCTGCAGCAGGGTACTGCAGGAACATGCCTTTGAGTGCGGCACCCTCTTCGATACCGAGCTGGTAACCGACCAGTCCAAGATCGTCAGGGAGATAGCCGAAGATGCCTGGAGGAGATTCTTCTACCAGGCCGATGACCTCTTTGTTGCCCACGCAATCCGTAGCGGCATTTCGCTTGAGGATCTGGCAGATATCTTGAAACAGGCCTCATCGCGGATAAAGCTCTCAATAATCCCGGATGTTTCGCCCATTACCGTTGATCAGGCGGTAGAGTCCTGCCAAAGTGCCTTCCACCGGTTGCAGGCAGCCTGGCCACTGGCGCGGGAAACGGTTGTTGCCATCCTTTCGGATAGTTCAGCACTTAACCGCACCTCATACAAGTCTGCCGCCATAGAGGGATGGGCTTCCGGCATGGATCGTTTCATCTCAGGCAAAGACCCGCTGGACCTTCCCGAAAAGCTGGGGAAATTTACCCTGTCGTCAGTTGCAGCCGCAACCAAGAAAGGGATGACCACGCCCGAACACAAGTTCTTCTGTATCTGCGAGGGATTACATGATGCGGCAGTCGAACTTCAGCGGCAGTATGAGATAAATATCCTTGCCATGAAAGGTGAGCTGGCCCGAACCGCGCAAGCCGAACTCGCACGCCGTAAGGAGCTCCGAAACCTCCGCTCCTACGATGATCTCCTCTTTGGGCTTCATGCGGCCCTCAATTCCGATTCGCGGGATCTCCTGGTGCAAGGGTTAAGGAGTCGTTACCAGGCGGCACTGATCGACGAATTCCAGGACACCGACAAGCTCCAGTACTCCATTTTCACTGAGCTGTTCGCCGGTGCAGACGCCCCGCTCGTTCTGATCGGTGATCCGAAGCAGGCAATCTACAGCTTTCGCGGGGCTGACCTTCCTGCCTATCTGTCTGCGGTCCGCGGTTCCCTTGAGGAAGGCTTCACCCTGACCCGCAACTGGCGCTCGACCCCGGAATTCCTTGCTGCTGTCAATGCTCTTTTTCAAGGGTCCACTCCATTCGTCATTCCGGAGATCGAGTATCGCCCTGTCAACTCAGGCAAATACCCGGAAGGGTCAGGGCCTTTTGCGGGAGAGCCACCTTTTCTCCTCTGGCCATACGACCGGTACGAGGGGGCTCCAGGGCAAAAAGCCCTGGCGAAGTCAAAGGCAGAGCTGCTTGTTGCACGGGACGTGGCGGCTGAGGTGGCCCGGTTGATAAGGTCGGGTGAAAAGGTGGATGCCGGAGATATTGCGGTGCTCGTCCGGAAGAATCACCAGGGACGCACTGTGCAGCGTGCTCTGCGGGATATCGGAATTCCCAGCGTGCTTCACGGGACCGAGAGTCTCTTTCGTTCGAGGGAGATCATGGAACTCCACCGTCTGCTCGTAGCCGTTGCCGACCCCGGAAACGAGCCCCGCCTCAGGGGTGCCCTGGCGACTGACCTCCTCGGCTGGTCAGCCGTCCGTCTGGATTCGGTCAATGAGGATACGGCGGAGTGGTCCCTGCTACTTGGAAGGTTCTGTGGGTTTCACGACAGCTGGACGCAGCAGGGCTTTATGGCGATGGCAGCGGAGCTTATCGCAGTAGAGGGGGTCAGGCCGAGGCTCCTGGCGTATCCTGACGGCGAGCGGCGTCTCACCAACCTCCTTCATTCCCTGGAGGTGCTGCACCATGCGTCGCTGGAAGGTGAGCTGGGGGTGGAGGGGCTATTAACCTGGCTTTCAGAGCGGATCGCCGAGCCTCCGGAAATCGACGAGTACCAGCTCCGCCTGGAGACCGACGAGAGCTGCGTGCAACTGGTCACCATCCACAGAAGCAAGGGGCTCGAATACCCGGTGGTCTTTGTCCCCTTTGCCTGGGAGGGGGTTCGCAAGGAGTGCACGGCCATCTTCCATGACCACGATCGACTGGTGTTCGACCTCGGCTCTCCGGAGATTGCCGGTAGCCGGAGGCGGGCCAGGGAAGAGCAGTTTGCAGAGGACCTGCGGCTCCTTTATGTGGCAATCACTCGTGCCAAGTTCAGATGCTATCTGGCGTGGGGGTTGTTCAGCGGTGCAGAGACGTCGGCCCTGGCATATCTGCTCCACCGGCCGATCCTCCCTGAGGGTGCTGACCCGGTGGAGGTGACCGGTACCCACCTGTTGACTCTTGATGTCGCTGCTCTGGATTGGGACATCCAATCGCTTGTGGAGCGGTCAGGCCATGCAATCGCACTCCAGTTGCCGCTGCAGGGCGAGGTGCCTCCTGCTCCCCCTGCTACCGTGGAACGCGCATTGCTTCAGCATAAACACTTTCAAGGGGGAATTGACCGTTCATGGCGTGTTACCAGCTTCACCGGACTGATCTCAGGAAAGGGGCATGCATCCGAACGGCCGGACCGCGACGCAATAGGAGAACTATCTGCGGCTGTAGCGGATGATTCACCGTCAACTCCGACCGGCATCTTCGGGTTCCCCAGGGGGGCACAACCCGGAACCTGCCTCCATGCAATCCTGGAGCGGGTCGATTTTGCCCGATATAACGGCCATGAGCTCCGAGAGCTGGCAGGCGATCAGCTTAAGCGCCACGGGATAGCCGCCGACTGGGCAGAAACGGTTGCCGGGATGGTTGAAAACGTGCTCCAGACCCCCCTTCTCGGGAACGATGACGGTTTCCGTCTCGCTCAACTGGAGCCTGGAAGCTGGCGTCCGGAGATGGAGTTCATGCTCCCTCTGGCGGACCTGCAAGGTGGCGACCTTGCACGTATCTTCCGTGGTCACGGAACCGAAACGCGGTTCCCCAAGATGCTTGAGGAGCTTGGCTTCACGCAGGTGAGAGGAATGCTCCGTGGATTCATCGACATGGTGTTCCGCTTCAACGGGCGCTACTATCTGATCGACTGGAAGTCGAACCATCTTGGAAACCGGCCCGGTGACTATTCTGCTGAGCGGCTGACAGAGGTCATGGAGAGGGAGTTTTACATCCTCCAGTACCATCTCTATACCGTAGCGCTGCACCGTTTTCTGGCACTGCGGCAGCCTGGTTACGATTATGACCTGCATTTCGGCGGGGTCTTCTATCTCTTTCTCCGGGGCATAAACCCCGCTTACGGAGCCGCCTCCGGCATCTTCCACCATCGACCGGAGCTATGCTTGGTGGATGATCTGACCCTGGCCATCTGCCACGCGAGGGGGGATTCTAGGTGAGTGACCTGCTGTACGACAGATCATTGCCGGAACCCGGTTACCTTGACCGGGCATTTGCAGATTTTATCAGCAGGCTGGCAGGTGATGACTCTCAATCCCTCTGGCTTGCAGCTGCGCTCCTGAGCGCAGCTACGGGTAGGGGGAGTGTCTGCGTGGATCTGCCGCTTATGGCCGGGGAATCGGCTGCTGCAGCTGCCAGGGGTGCGTGCCTTGCGGACGGTCCGGAAAGTCCCTGGAGGGATGCGGCAGCCTGGAGTGCGGAGCTGAGACGGCACGCCCCGGTGACCTACCCGGGCGGCTTTGCGCCGCTGGTGCTGGATGGGAGTGGCAGGCTCTACCTTCACCGCTACTGGTCATACGAATGTGGTCTTGCCGAGACCCTGCTGGAGCTGGCTGCAACCGTCAGGGGAGATCTGGATGAGGATCTGCTGCGCGCCGGGCTCGACCGCCTTTTCCCTCCCCTTTATCCGGATGCAGCTCCGGACTGGCAGCGCCTTGCCGCCTGCCTTGCGGTCAGCCGGTCTCTGGTCGTGATCGCCGGCGGACCCGGTACCGGCAAGACCACTACCGTGGTCAGGGTTTTGGCGCTCCTGCTGGAACAGGCTAAAGGGCAGCCGCTCCGGATTGCCCTGGCTGCACCGACCGGCAAGGCCGCTTCCAGGCTGAGGGAGGCGATTATGGCTGCTCGCGAACGCCTTCCCGTGGCACCGGAGCTCTCTTCTCTCATGCCAGGTGAGGCGATTACTCTGCACCGGCTGTTGGGAACTCTGCCTGGTTCGGTAACTTTCCGTCATAACCGCGAGAATCCGCTCCCTTTCGATGTGGTGGTGGTTGACGAGGCATCGATGATCGATCTGCCACTCATGACCAGACTGGTGGAAGCTCTGCCGACCGGCTGCCGACTTATTCTATTGGGGGACCGTGACCAGCTTGCATCGGTGGAGGCTGGCGCGGTACTTGGCGATATCTGCAACTCTGAATGGCTTGATGTCTTTTCTCCTGCCGGGCATTCCCTCTTTGCGCGAGTCGGCGGGGTCACCCTTCAATCTCCGCCGCTTTCCGGCGCACCTCAACTGTGTGATGCAGTGATAAACCTCACGACAAGCCACCGCTTCGGCCCGGCGAGTGGCATAGCCGAGGTAAGCCGGCTGGTGAACGAGGGGCGCGGTGTGGAGGCGCTCTGTCTCTTGCGCGAAGGTATGCATAGCGATATTGCCTGGCATGACCTGCCGTCACCGGGAGATCTCCTGGTCAGGCTCAGGGAGAGACTGGTCGAGGGGTATGGAGGCTTCCTTGCTGAGGATGATCCTGGTGCCTGCCTGGCGATGTTCGGTCGTTTCCGGCTTCTCTGTCCGCTGCGTCAGGGTCCGTACGGCGTTGTTGCAGTCAACGCCATGGCCGAGCGCGCCCTGAGGCTTGGCGGCCATCATTCAGGAGGTCTGTTCTGGTATAAGCATCGGCCGGTGCTGGTGACCGGAAACGATTATCAGCTGCGGCTCTCCAACGGCGATATCGGTGTTGCTCTGCCGGGCGATGGCGGAGAGGTTCTGGCGGCCTGGTTCCCGGCTGCCGACGGCGGTGTACGCCAGATATCTCCGCTCCGCCTTTCATCCTGCGAGACGGTCTTCGCCATGACGGTTCACAAAAGTCAGGGCTCCGAGTTTGACTCGCTGCTCCTGCTCCTCCCAGATGGCGCACCCGAGCTCCTGACTCGTGAACTGGTCTATACAGCCATAACCAGGGCACGCAAGAAGGTGGAGATATGGGGGAGCGAGGCGGCCTTCACCGGTGCAGTTTCGCGCCAGGTGCGACGAAGCTCGGGCTTGAGAGAGAGGTTGTGGGGTGAGGATTTGTAGGTGCGTCCCCTGCTGCGGCCAGTTTGTGGATGTGTTGCCACCCTTTTCCTTGTTGACAGCCCCTCTGCCGGACGGTATTAATGCTGTCAGGGTAGGGTAGCCAGGTTTTCAGGGGTGACGTACCGATATAATACAGCTATTGGAGGGTTGCATGAGTGGATCAGTGATAGGAGTCATCGGCGGAAGTGGCCTGTACGAGATGGAGGGGCTGGAACAGGTGGAGCGGGTCAGGGTTGAGACCCCGTTCGGCGAACCATCCGATGAATACATAACCGGCATTCTGAATGGCGTCAGCATGGTCTTTCTTCCCCGTCACGGACGCGGCCACCGTCTGCTCCCTTCGGAAGTCAACTACCGGGCTAATATCTTCGGGATGAAGACACTTGGCGTTCAGCAGATCATCTCCGTCTCTGCGGTCGGAAGCCTCAAGGAGGCCATTGCGCCAGGTCATATCGTCATTCCTGACCAGTTCATTGACCGGACCAAGGGGATTCGCAGGGATACCTTTTTCGGAGAGGGTATCGTGGCTCATGTCGGCTTTGCCGATCCGGTCTGCCACCCGCTGTCGGATACCCTCTACAGTGCAGCGCAGAAGGCGGGCGCTACGGTTCATAAGGGTGGTACCTATATCTGCATGGAAGGGCCGGCCTTTTCGACTCGCGCCGAATCGTTCATGTACCTGGGGCTTGGTGCATCGATCATCGGTATGACTAACCTGACCGAGGCCAAGCTGGCACGAGAGGCCGAGATCTGTTACGGCATCATCGCCCTCTCCACAGACTATGACTGCTGGCATGATTCCCACGATGATGTCACTGTCGAGGCGATTATCCGGATCATCAAGCAGAATGTGGCTATGGCCAAGAACATCATCCGTCTCGCAGTGGCCGAAATAGGCGCGGAGCGGAGCTGTCCCTGCGCAACGGCCATGCAGTTCGCGATCATTACCGACAGGTCGGTCATTCCGGCCGGTACACGGCAGAAACTCTCTCCCATTGTCGGGAAATACCTCCAGGAGGCTTAATATGGGCATCGTCGTAGTCGGCACAGTGGCCTTTGACACGGTAGAAACCCCTTTTGGCAGGGGAGAAAACGTGCTCGGAGGATCGGCAACCTATTTTTCCACATCGGCGAGCTTCTTTACCGATGTCTCTCTAGTGGCGGTGGTGGGTGAGGACTTTCCCGAGGAGCATGTCGAGTTTCTCAGATCCCGCGACATCAATACCGACGGTCTTCAACGGATTCCCGGCAAGACCTTTCACTGGTCAGGCCGCTACGGCTATGACCTGAACGAGGCCCAGACACTGGAGACACAGCTGAACGTTCTGATGGAGTTTCGCCCGGACCTCCCGGAATCCTACCGCGACGCAGAGTACCTCTTTCTGGCAAATATCGACCCGGACCTTCAGATGGAGGTCCTGAAGCAGGTCCGCAGTCCAAAGGTCGTAGCCTGCGACACCATGAACTTCTGGATATCATCCAAGCCTGAGGCGTTGCGGCAGGTTTTGAAGAAGGTAGACATCGTCGTGATCAACGAGGGGGAGGCGCGTCAGTTTACCGGCGAGGCCAATCTGGTCAAGGCTGCGCGTCAGATCATCTCTCTCGGCTGCAAGCGGCTCGTGGTGAAGCGTGGTGAGTACGGGGTGCTCATGTTCACGGCCGAGTCGGTTTTTGCCGCACCGGCCTATCCGCTGGAAGAGGTCTTTGATCCAACCGGAGCCGGCGACACCTTTGCAGGCGGTTTCATGGGGTACCTGGCCAACACCGGCAATCTCACAGAAGAGGGGATCCGTCAGGCTATCATCTTTGGGTCGGTCATGGCATCCTTCAATGTGGAGGATTTCAGCCTGAACCGCATGAAGCGGCTGGATTACAAGGAGATTGAGGCGCGATACCGCAGTTTCAAGGCTCTCACCCATTTCCAGGGGCTGCCGGAAGGCATTTGACAACTGTTCACCATGGGTCGGCATTGACAAGGTGCCGGAACTCTGGTACTTTTGCCTTGGATTGACTGCCGGAGGCCTGCAAATCGGGGCGTTGTGCCGGATAATGCCGATCCACGGAGGTTATGTGCGACTGAGTCTGCTGCTACTAATGGTTTTATGCTGTTCCGCCTGTGCCCTGACTGAGGCAAACAGCAAAAAGGCTTCTTATCATTACCAGATGGGCGAGTCGTATCTTCGTGAGCAGAACATGACAGGGGCTCTGGTGGAATTCACCGAGGCTGAAAAGCTGATCCCTGATGACCCCGACCTGCAGAATTTTCTTGGTATTGTCTATTTCAATAAGGGTAAGTTTGATATTGCCGAGGGGAAGTTCCTGAAGGCAATCGCTGAAAAGCCCTCCTTTTCCGAGGCACGCAACCATCTCGGTGTCAATTACATGGAGATGCAGCGCTGGGACGATGCCATAACTCAGCTTCGCATCGTTACGGAAGATCTTTTCTACCAGGGGCAGGAGGATGCGAGTATCAACCTGGGGCTTGCCTATCTGGGGAAGGGTGATGGGCAGAAGGCCCTTCAGCTTATGAGAGCGGCTGTGGTTGCCTATCCGCAGAGTCCACGCGTACGCCTTACCCTTGGAAGGGTATATTTCTCTCTTGACCGAATGGAACTGGCCATAGAGGAGTACCGTAAGTCTATCGGTCTTGCAAAGGGTTATGCAAATGCCCATTACAACCTGGGTCTCGCATATCTCAAGGCCCAGAATGTCGACGAAGCGAAGAGGGCTTTCCGTGAGGTTGTGCGTCTGGCCCCTGATTCGGCAATCGGCCGCCAGTCGCGTGAGCACCTCGAACTCCTCAAGTGAGGCAAGACGTGTCCGAATCTCCCCTTCAACAGTTGAACGAGTCTGGGGTCGGTCCCTATCTGCGTGCCTGTCGTGAGTCACTCGGGGCCTCTCTGGAGAATGCCGCCCAGTTGACCCGTATAAGCAAGAACTATATAGAGGCCATAGAGCGGGAGGATTTCGCCCTTCTCCCCAGCCCCGCTTACTGCAAGGGTTTTCTTCGGTTATATGCAACGTATCTTGGGCTTTCGGGAGATGATGTCGTTGCTCGTTTTGAACGGACAATCGCCCAGTCGAAGACACAGCCTGATCCGCGAAACATACCGGAGGGGGGTGATTCGGGTAGTGGTGGTGCGAGACGAACCTGGCATCGTTGGGTGCTGCCGCTGCTTCTTCTTGCAGTTGTTCTGGTTCTATCGATCCTGATTGACACTGATCATCGACCCCCTCTGAACCGGCCGGTTTCAAAGCCGTCTGCTCTCCCTGCAGTTCTGCCCATTCCTGTGCAGCCGGTGCTGACCTCGTCACAGAAACTCCAAACACCTCATCCTGCCCCGGCAGTTATCTCCCGGGAATTGCCGGCCATGGCTCCTCCAGTTTCCCAAGCCGGCGAGACCCAATCCGAGGGGCTTATACTCAGGCTGAAGGTCAATCAGGATAGCTGGCTGAATGTTGACATTGATGGCCGCCTTTCTCAGCAGTATGAACTGAAGCCAGGCGATATGATCGAGTGGAAGGCGGAGAGCGTTATCACTCTGGATATTGGAAATGCAGGTGGCGTGGAGGGAGATCTTAACGGCAAGGCGCTTTCTCCGTTTGGTCCGGTTGGGAGAAAGGCCCATGTCATTCTCCGTCCGGAGGGGACTGCAGCGCAATAACTACCCGGGGCTTCCGGCCTCTGCGTAATGAGGTCACAAGGAGAATTGAGCATGCAACTTGTCTCACGTTGTCGAAAGTGCGGGCGGGCGATGAAAAGCCAGCGTATCGACAATTATCGTGTAAAACTCACCTGTAGCTGCGGGTTTTCCGACTTTCGCTCGATGACCGAGAAGGTCAATACCGTGAACCCGTTCATCAGCAGGGCCAGTTTCACCCCTTTTCTGGAGAGTGAGAAGGAGAAGATGGTTCTGAGCATGCAGCGGGCAAACCGAGAACATCTGGAGATAATCTCTCTGGAGGAGATCAGTATGCTGGTCTCCTCCGACTATGACCTGCCGGAGATCCTTCAGCAGCTTGTTACGAAGGTTGCAGGTCAACTTAAGGTGAGTGTCTGCAGTATCTATCTGATGGATGGGGATGAACTCGTTCTGGCTGCCACCCATGGATTCGATTCCTCTTTCATAGGCAAGATCCGGATAAAGGTTGGTGAAGGAATCACTGGCACCGTTGCCCGCGACCGAAAGCACATTTCACTGAGCCAGGCCTCACAGGACCCTCGCTACAAGCCCTTTGCCGAGCTTCAGGAAGAGAAGTTCAACTCGATGCTCTCCTATCCGATTGCAGACAAGAATGACGTCTATGGTGTTATAAACCTTAACTCGACTTCGATGAAAACCTACAATGAGGATGAAATCTATTTTGTCTCCATTATAGCCAACCTTATCCTGACTGCCGTTAAACTCAGGAAAAAGAGTGCAGCAGCAAGCCACTGAGGTTATCTTGACACCGGAAACTCCAGTGATAGACTTGAATCATTATGATTCAGTCATTCGGGGAGCAATCTGTGCCGAAGCAAGCAAAGCGTATTCTGGTCGTGGACGACGAAGAGAACGCCCGCCTTGGACTCTCAAGGTTACTTGAAAATGAAGGATTTCTCGTCGATAGTGTGGCAAACGGGTTTGAGGCACTCAATTACCTCTGCCAGCAGGAGGTTAACCTGATCGTAACCGACATAAACATGCCGGAAATGAACGGAATAACCTTTCTTAAGGAGCTGAACAAGAGCTTTCCAAACAGTAACGTCATTATGATAACTGCTTACGGTGGTGTTGAATCCTACATCGAGGCGATGAATCTGGGTGCCTTCGAGTACATCAACAAGCCGGTAAAGATTGAAGAGCTGAAGTCCATTCTTAAAAAAATATTCAGGGAAACCAATCATTGATACCAAGATGCAATCAAAATGAGTACTAGGTGGCGAGGAAGGGGCGACGCAGGCGTACTTGATAAGTACGTTAAGGAGCACCTGACGAAGCCGACAACGTAATCGTTTGATTGCGACTTGGTATGGCAATGAATGGAGGAGCGGATGAAACCTATCGACAAGATACTGCTTGCATGCGATTTTTCCGATAACTCATTACAGGCCTGCGAGTACTCTGTCATGCTTGCCAGGAAATTTGACGCCAAGCTGATCCTACTGCATGTCATAAACGAGCCGGTGGACCTCCGGGGGTTTTACGTGCCACATATCACCTTTGACCGGCTGGAGAAGGAGATAGAGGAGAGTGCCCACAAGATGATGGAACAGTTCTGTCGTAGTTGCATGGAGAGTTATCCAAACTTCGAGACCTGCATCATCGGAGGGGTTCCCTACGAAGAGATACTTAGAAAGGCTGATGAGGAGCAGGTGGGACTCATCGTTATCGGAACTCACGGCAGAACCGGGATAGACCATTTTCTCTTTGGCAGTACCGCTGAACGGGTTGTACGCACCTCCACCTGTCCGGTGTTGACGGTTCGAATGACTTGAAAAATCAAGAGTAACGGAGTTCGGATACAATCACGGGGCAGCGGATGTTGCCCCTTTCTTTGTTCCTAGGCATTATGAATATCAAGACAGCCGCAAAGCCCTATAGCATCCTTATAATCGATGACGAGAAGGTCATACTGGACCTGACCTCCATCATTCTAAAGAACCGGGGATATACAATCTTCACGGCGTGTGATGCTGCCGAGGGGTTCGAAATAATCGAGAGCCGCCAGCCGCATCTTGTGCTTCTTGATTACATGATGCCAGGCATCGACGGTCTTACTGCACTCAAGATAATCCGCGAGCGTTTCCCTGACACCTACGTAATTGTGTTCACCGGCAAGGGGAGCGAGGAGATTGCCGTCGAGCTGATGAAGGCCGGCGCATACGATTATATTCTCAAGCCGTTCAACAATCAGGACCTGGCCGACCGTATAGACAACGTACTCCGTATCCGTGAGGTGGAAATCAGCAACAAGGAGCTGATAAAGGAGCGTGAACGGCTCATGGCCGAGATCGAGTCATGGAACCGTGATCTTGAGGCCAGGGTTCAGGAGAAGACCGAGGCGCTTCAGAAGGCCCAAGCCGAGAACGTCCAGTCAGAAAAGCTCGCCTCACTTGGGTATCTGTCGGCAGGGGTTGCTCACGAGATCCGTAACCCGCTCAACTCGATCAGCCTTTTTGCTCAATTGATCAAAAGTGGTCCTGACGACCGTGAAAAGCAGGATTACTTAGACAAGATCCTTAAAGAGGTGGATCGGATTGACACCATCGTAAGGAAACTGCTGGACGCATCCAAACGACCCCGTTTCGAGTTGAAAGAGGTCAGGATAGACCAGCTGATCGACCAGACACTGGAGTCCTTCCGCCCCCAGCTGAATCAGCAGAATATACGGGTGGAGCGCGATTACCGTAACATACCGCCGCCCATACAGGCCGACCCGAATGAGATAGACCAGATATTCGTCAATCTCTTTCTCAACTCGATTCACGAGATGCCTGGAGAGGGTCTTCTGAAGGTGCAGTTGGATCACGATGGCAGGGAGATCATCATCAGGGTCTCTGATAGCGGGGAAGGTATTCCCAAAAGCCACATCATTAATATCTTTGACCCTTTTTTTACCACCAAGAGCAAGGGGAGCGGCTTGGGGCTCTCTGTTGTTCTGAGGATCGTAAAGACCTATGGCGGAAAGATCGGTGTGGAGAAGAGCGACAAGAGCGGAACAACATTCTGTATCGTGCTGCCGCTGACCGCTCCAGCCTGATGCAAGGGTTCGGCAATGACTAATAGGATACGTGGTGAAATACTGCTGATAGATGACGATCCCCTGTTTTTGAAGGTATTGGGGGACTCCTTCAGGGAAGCGGGATTTGACGTTATAACCGCTGCCGATGGTGTGGAGGGGATCAGGGCCTTTGTCGACAATCGGCCCAGCGTAGTTATTTCAGACCTTATCATGCCCAGAATGGGAGGGGTCAGCACCTGCATGGAGATCTCCCGGATTGCCGGGGACAACAAGCCGGTGATTATCCTTCTTACATCCATGTTCCAGGGGGCGCCGCATGAACACGATGTCCCCGAAATGGGGGCCAGGATTCATATTCCCAAAACCACGGATCCCTTTGACGTGGTCATCATCGTGGAGCAGCTCCTGGAGCGGGCACGGTCCGCGGCTTCCCTGCTCTGAGCACAAATGCCGCTCCTTCTCCGTAATCTCACCCTCCCCATAGGAACAGACGAGCGCCAACTGCAGACCTTTCTGGCTGCTCGACTAGGGCTGCCGGAAACCGAGATTCTCTCTTGCGGTATTTTCCGCAAGGGGATCGATGCCCGCCGCAAACGACAGATCCTCTTTGTGTACACTATTGTATTCTCTGTTGCAGACGAGGAAGGTTTTAAGCGACGTTATGCCTCTGACCCCGATCTGGTCGGCATGCCTTCAGAAGAGCCGCGAAAATATCAGCGCATTGCCACCGATCGCCGGATTGTGGTCGTAGGGACAGGCCCGGCAGGTCTCTTTGCGGCCTTGAGGCTCGCTGATTACGGTATCAACGCCACCATCATCGAGCGTGGCAGGACTGTCGTGGAGAGAGTCCGCGATGTGCAGCAATTCTGGAGCCGCGGCATACTGGATGTTGAGAGCAATGTCCAGTTCGGAGAGGGCGGCGCTGGAACATTTTCAGATGGGAAACTGACCACGCGGGTGCGGGATCCCCATTGCGGTTATGTCCTCGACCGGCTCGTGGAGTTTGGGGCGCCACCCGAGGTCCGTTTTCTTGCCAAACCCCATATCGGCACCGACCGGCTCCGCACCGTGGTGGGCAGACTCCGCCAACACCTGGAACTGAGCGGAACAGAGGTTTTGTTCAGTCATCGGCTGACCGGCCTTGTCGTCGATTCCGGAAAGCTGCGCAGCATAATGGTTAATGATGACATGGAAGTGCCATGTGACATCATGGTCCTTGCTCCAGGAAACAGTTCACGCGATACCTACCGGATGTTGGATGAGCACGGTGTAGCTATGGAGTCCAAGCCGTTTGCCGTCGGGGTAAGGGTTGAACATCCACAGGAGCTTATTAACCGCATCCAGTACGGCATTCCGTCTCATCCGGATCTCCCGCCTGCTGATTATGCCCTTGCATTTAACGATCAAAGTAGCAGTAGATCTGCATACTCATTCTGCATGTGTCCTGGCGGGGTTGTGGTGGCTTCAGCCTCAGAGACGGGAGGGGTCGTGACCAACGGGATGAGCAATCATCTTCGGAACTCCCCCTTTGCCAACAGTGCACTCGTTGTAACAGTTGGCCGAAGCGACTTTCCCGACGGCTCTTCGCTGGCTGGGATACGCTTTCAGCGGGATATTGAGAAGAAGGCGTTTGAGCAGGGCGGCGGGGGGTTTGTTGCACCGGCAGAGAACCTCCTGTCCTTTCTCGGGAAGCGTCATTCAGGGGGGGCAAGATCCTCTTACCGTCCGGGCGTAAGGGAGTCAGACCTTGCCGGACTCCTTCCCGGATTCATCACTAAAACCCTGCGGGATGGTATCCGCCATTTCAATTTAAAGATGCGTGGTTT
>JAYSLX010000194.1:0-13101 GCA_043725245.1 Geobacteraceae bacterium
TCCCATCACCTCACCGGTTGATTTCATCTCCGGTCCGAGAATGGTGTCAACGCCAGGGAACTTTACAAAGGGGAAAACCGACTCCTTGACCGCCACATGAGCCAGCTCGATATCGCCACTGATCCCCTGTTCCTGAAGGCTCCTGCCAGCCATGATCCGAGCGGCTATCTTGGCTAGAGGCCTTCCTGTCGCCTTGGAGACGAAAGGAGCGGTCCGCGACGCCCTGGGGTTTACCTCAAGGATGTAGATGTCTCCGTCCTTCACCGCATACTGAACGTTCATAAGGCCCTTAACATTCAGTTCCAGGGCCATGAGTCTGGTCTGGCGCTTGATCTCGACAATTATCTCCCGGGAAATGGAGTATGGCGGCAGGGAGCAAGCCGAATCGCCTGAGTGGATGCCGGCCTCTTCTATATGCTCCATGATCCCGCCGATGACCACATCTGTGCCGTCACAGAGAGCATCCACGTCTATTTCAATCGCCTCGTCAAGAAACCTGTCGATAAGGATCGGATGATCAGGTGAGGCCTGCACTGCAGTAGTCATGTAGCGACGCAGGTCGTCGACATCATAGACAATCTCCATGGCCCTTCCGCCAAGGACATACGATGGGCGGACCACCACCGGATAGTCGATCCTGTCGGCAATGGACTCGGCCTCTTCTATGGAACGGGCAATGCCGTTCTCGGGCTGACGAAGATTCAGCTTTTGGAGCATCTGCTGGAAACGCTCCCGGTCCTCAGCCCGGTCGATGGCATCGGGCGAGGTGCCGATTATGGGTACGCCTGCCTTTTCCAACGCTACTGCCAGCTTGAGAGGGGTTTGCCCGCCAAACTGAACAATGACGCCGTAAGGCTTCTCTATATCGACTATTGATAAAACATCTTCATAGGTCAGCGGCTCAAAGTAAAGACGGTCAGAGGTGTCGTAATCGGTGGAAACCGTCTCGGGGTTGCAGTTGACCATGATGGTCTCAAAGCCGTCCTCGGCAAGTGCAAAGACGCCATGCACGCAACAGTAGTCGAATTCGATCCCCTGGCCGATCCGATTCGGACCACCACCCAGGATAATAATCTTCTTACGGTCAGTCACCTCCGCTTCACACTCCTCCTCGTAGGTTGAGTAGAGATAAGGAGTGTAAGCCACAAACTCGGCAGCACAGGTGTCCACCCTCTTGAAAACAGGTTTTACCCCGAGGGAAAGCCGGAGCTGACGTATCTCTTCTTCGTTCTTTCCCCACAGCTTGCCAAGAAACTTATCAGAGAAGCCGTACTGCTTGGCCTCGCGGATGATCCCTTTGAGGTTTACATTTACATCCTGATCAACCCTCACCCTCTTCAGCTCCTCTTCCATCTCGATAATCTGGCGGATATTATGGAGAAACCAGGGATCGATGGCGGTTTTCTCATAGATCTCGTCCACGCTCATACCGTTACGCAAGGCATCACCCAGATACCAGAGACGCTCCCAGTTCGGAGTCCGGAGCTTTTCGTTGAGAAGATTCTGTTCCTTTGCCGTGAGAGCCCGGCGGGTCTCAGACTGGAGGTCAAACAGCCTGGACTCGAAGCCGCAGGAACCTATCTCCAGAGAACGAAGCGCCTTCTGGAGAGACTCCTTGAAGGTCCGGCCAATGGCCATGACCTCACCCACCGACTTCATCTGGGTGGTAAGGGTGGCGTCCGCTGCAGGAAATTTCTCAAACGTAAAGCGGGGGATCTTTGTTACCACATAGTCGATGGTCGGCTCAAAGCAGGCAGGCGTCTCCCGGGTGATGTCGTTCACAATCTCGTCCAGACGGTAACCTACTGCCAGCTTGGCTGCGATTTTGGCAATAGGGAAACCTGTCGCCTTTGAGGCAAGGGCCGAAGAGCGGGAGACACGCGGGTTCATCTCAATCACAACCAGTCTGCCATCGCGCGGATTTATGCCGAACTGGATGTTGGAGCCTCCGGTATCAACCCCGATCTCTCGAATGATCTTCAGTGATGCGTCCCGGAGGATCTGATACTCCTTGTCGGTCAGTGTCTGGGCCGGGGCCACGGTAATGGAATCGCCGGTATGTACACCCATCGCGTCGAAGTTCTCGATGGAGCAGATGATAACCACATTGTCAGCTGTATCGCGCATCACCTCCAGCTCATACTCCTTCCAGCCGATTACCGACTCCTCCACCAGAATCTCGTCCGTTGGCGAGGCTTCGATGCCGGCCATAGCCATACGCTCGTACTCCTCCATGTTGTATGCTATGCCACCGCCCGTGCCGCCAAGGGTAAATGATGGGCGAATTATGGCAGGAAAGCCGATAGCTTTTACCACAGCCATAGCCTCTGTATAGTTATGTGCAAGCCCTGAGCTGGGGACTGCAAGGTTGATCTTCTCCATAGCCGCCTTGAACAGGGTTCTGTCCTCAGCTTTTTTGATCGCCGGCAGCTTGGCTCCGATCAGTTCCACTCCGAACTTCTCCAGCAAACCCATCTCAGCAACTGCCACGGCTGTATTAAGCGCAGTCTGGCCGCCAAGTGTCGGCAGAATTGCGTCAGGCCGCTCCTTTTCAATGATCTTGGCAAGAATCTCCGGGGTAACCGGTTCTATGTAGGTTCTGTCGGCAAAATCGGGATCGGTCATGATCGTGGCAGGGTTGCTGTTCAGAAGCACCACCGTGAACCCCTCTTCCTTGAGAGCCTTGCACGCCTGGGTACCGGAGTAATCGAATTCACACGCTTGGCCTATGACTATAGGACCTGCGCCGATTATGAGGATCTTTTTGATATCTGTACGTTTAGGCATTTATACGTAACTCCTTGTATGGTTATCTAAAGATGAAAAATACTGCTCCAGCAAGACAACACCCTGCCCAGAGATAGTCAAGCTTCAGCGGAGTTCCCATGTACCACACCGCAAACGGGACAAAAACTGACAAAGTGGTTACTTACTGGATAATCTTCAACTGGGCAAGAGTGAATCTGCCATATGCGTTACAGACTGAATCACTCCGCCTGCTTCGTCTGGGCCGCCTGCACCACCACCGGCTTGGCTGCCGACCCTTCCACCGCCTTGACGGCAATGGCCTGCACCTGCACATAGGATTTTTCAACCTTCTCGCCAAGTGACGCAATCCGGGCCACCTGGTCAAGGGCTGTCCCCTCAACTTATCCCCAAATCGACAATTTGGAAGCCCCTTCTCCCTTTCGAACCTGTTCTTAAAAAGCGTCGCGGTCCCCTATATTCCCCTTAATTATAGTAAAGTTGTTAAGGAAACCATGTGTTACCGCATTGATGGCAAATCCATCCTTCATTACAAAGTTTGGTTTTGGCTTCCCATTCATCAACTTGGGCTTTTGTTGTCATTTTTATAATTTTGCTCAAAATTAGAATGCCAAGAAAGAGAAGAATGCTGCCTAATACGACAAATATTTTTAATAAATTATCAGAACTCCATGAGATTCCGAATTTCTTGATTGCAGCATATACAAATATCAAAATTGCGGTACCTAAAAACGTGCAAAAACAGCCAGAGCGAATTTGTTGGTTCTGTGGGTTTTCTCCTGGCATGAACTTGGCGGCCAACACGGTCCGGGAGTTAGAATTAATTCTACCTGCGCCTATGTCAAGGTCGCTTGACACTCCAAATCCAGTTAATGAATTTGAAGTTGTTCCACTTAAACACATCATTCTAATAGATTGGGTATTTTCACTTTTACAAGAGGGACAAGATTTTGCATTTGAGTGAGGGAACGTGTCAACAGGTATATCAGATATGATTTTTTCTAGAGGGTGCCCGCAATTAGGACATGCTCCGGCTTTATCAGATATTTCTCGGTTGCATTCAGGGCAATTAGTGAGGGCCATGGTGTTCCTCCTCAATTCACATTTTTGATTCTTCAACGGCAGTGGAAATTACCCAGTTTTTAGGTGGGTGATTTTTTATGCTTGTGAAGTCTTAAAATCTCTCTGTCGTCCTTTCAAGTAATAACTAATTGCAAGACCTGACCAACGCTTTCATAGTGCATTCAAATCTAATTCAAGCTGAAGGCTTTTACCGGTAAAAAAAGCCTTGCAACTAGATTTGCCTAGTTTTAAACGCCAACCAGACGACGAAAGTTTGTTATTAATCTCTTCTGGATTAGAAGTACGACTGGTCCCGCCAATTGCTCGTTGAACTCGTTGTAAAACAATTTTTCCATACCTAGCATTATCTTGAACAATGTAATGCTGATTACACATCTCAACCAAAGTACCAAGCGTAAGATATTCCTTATTCTTTACCATCTCGTAAAGACACTTGTTAATGACATGGTATTGCTTCGTCATATCGTTCTTATTTAAGTACGAAAGTTGCTTCAGAAGATGTTCTCTCAAATCACAATGTCCATTCACATCATATCCTTCTTTTAAGATCATATCGATATTCATTGTCAAGAAACGGCGCAAGACCGAATATGGGCATAAGAGTGTTCCTCACTGGTGACGACTCAACCATGATCCTTGACTGTCTAATCGTACGGGGCAATCTGCTGATACGGACATGTCTATCAGCAAATCAGATTGCCTGCCGACACAGACACCCGCAATTGCTAAAAGTTCATCAATGTCTTTATTTGCTTATCACGAGAATCATGCATCGTATATGTGCCCATTAGCGCAACAGCCGCTGCTGCAACAGGGTCTGCATGTCCCGGCGGCCATCGAGCACGGCATGAACCGTTACCGTCTTGCCGGCAATTGCGTAGATAATTCGGTACGGTTTGCAATGAACTTCCCGGAAATCGTGGATTCCCAACCGGACAAGTTCAGGCGGATAATGCCCACGCTCCGGCATCTCGACAAGCGCGGAGACAGCATGTTCGATGCCGTCGAGCAACTTCCCGGCATTTACAGGAGAATCATTATCGGCGACATAACGGAGAATTTCCCGCATGTCCGTTTTTGCCTCAGCAGTGAAAACGATTTTACACTTCATTTCTGTCGCCGCTGACCGATCTCGGCACGCAGGTCGGCCATCACCTTCTCAACCGGCTCGACCCGCCCCGCCTCGACATCGCGCTGACTGAGCGCCAGGATCTTCAGCAGCGCCAGCGTCTCCTGGGTCTCCTCGTAGGTGGCGATATCCTGCAGCACTGCCTTGGCCTCGCCGTTCTGGGTGATGACAATCGGGGTGCGGGTTTCGGCGACATCACGGATTATGTCCGCAGCATGGGCTTTGACGTAGCTGATCGGCTTGATGGATTGTTGTAAGAGCATGGCGACCTCCTTTTGCATTAAGACTTAATTCAGTCTAAATTAAGTCTTAATGTGTTACAAGTACCGATTCAGCGAAAAATGAAAAAAACTGCTCCGGCCAGGCAACAACCGGCCCAGAGATAATCCCACTTGAGCGGCACCCCCATGTACAACACCGCAAACGGCACAAACACCGCCAAGGTAATGACCTCCTGCGTGATCTTCAGCTACGCCAGCGAAAATGAACCGTGATAGCCGATCCGGTTGGCCGGCACCTGCACCAGGTATTCGAAAAAGGCGATCGACCAGCTCACCAGCACCGCGATTAACCAGTGACGGTTGCTCAGGTTCTTCAGATGGGCATACCAGGCAAAGGTCATGAAGACATTGGAGATGACGAGCAGGATTATGGTTCTCAAATCCGCCCCCGCTGCCGGTCAAGCTCCTGGACCCAGCCGTTCTCGAACCCTTCTTCCTCCAGTGCTGCCACTGCCTCGTCGTACTCTTCGGATGTCAGGACGCGATCAATCCCTGCGGTCCCGGCGGCTCGGTGCGCCGGGAAATACTGGCTCATCAGCGCTATGTGGGTTTCATTCCCGAGGTTTTCCGCAATCCATCGGAGCGTCTCCCTGCTGCCTGAATTGCCTTGCGGGAGAACCAGATGGCGGATGATCAGCCCATGGAGAGCGATACCGTTGTCATCGATTTCCAGATGCCCCACCTGCCGGAACATCTCCAGTATCGCGGTTCGGTTGGTCTCCCGGTATCCAGGCGCATTCGAAATGGCAACGGCAGGTTCATCCGCGGCATACTTCATATCCGGAAGGTAAATAGCCACAATTCCTTCAAGCAGTGTCAGAGCATCCGTCTTTTCATAGCCGCTGGAATTCCAGACTATGGGGAGATTGAAACCCATCGGGACCGCCAGCCAGAGCGCGGCCATGATCTGCGGCAGGAAATGGGTCGGAGTTACAAAGTTGATATTATGAACTCGCTGCCGCTGAAGCTTCAGCATCCTCTGAGCCAGTTCCAGGGTGGATATCTCTTCGCCATTGCCCAACTGGCTGATGGGGAAGTTTTGGCAAAAGCGGCATGTAAGACTGCAACCGGAGAGAAAGATGGTTCCGGAGCCGCGAGTGCCGGATATCGGCGGCTCTTCCCCCTTGTGGATGTTTGCCGAGGCAATTTTGGGAAGCAGACCGGCGCCACAGACGCCACGCTGACCCTTGAGACGGTTTACTCCGCAGTCATGGGGACAGAGTTCGCAGGAGCCGAGCCGTTCATAAGCCGTTTTCACCCGGTGTAAAAGTTCGCCTGACTTGTAAAGTTCGAGGTATTTCATGGTCATATAGGGGCGCTGCTTGACGCGCCCTGTCGGGTTGCAATTCAAAGGCGGGCGCAGCAAGCAGCGCCCCTACGATTTATATTTCTCCATAAGTTCAACGAATCTGGCAAACAGATAGTGCGAATCATGCGGCCCCGGCGACGCCTCCGGGTGGTGCTGCACCGAAAAAATCGGCAGTGTCCGGTGCCTGATCCCCTCCACAGTCTGGTCATTCAGGTTCTGATGCCCCAGTTCACAGATATCTGCCACAGAATCGAGATCCACGCAGAAGCCGTGGTTCTGTGCCGTGATCTCGACCTTACCCGTGACACTATCCACGACCGGAAGGTTTGAGCCGTGATTGCCGAACTTGAGTTTCATTGTCCGACCGCCTAGTGCAAGGCCCATCAGCTGGTGTCCCAGGCAGATCCCGAAGATCGGCTTCTTGCCGATGAATTTGCGAATATTCTCCTGCACAGCAACAAGGGGTTCCGGGTCGCCCGGGCCATTGGAGAGGAAAATCCCGTCCGGGTTCATGGCCAGCGCTTCCTCAGCCGGGAAGCAGGCAGGCACGACTGTGACGTCGCACCCGGCATCAACCAGACAGCGGAGGATGTTGTACTTGATACCGAAATCGTAGGCAACCACCTTGTATTTCAGCGTACCAGGATCAACAACAGGGTAGCCTTCAGCCAGGTCCCATAGCCCCTCTGTCCAGCCATACGGCGAGGTGCAGCTCACACCACTGGCAAGGTCGAGTCCGGCCATGCTCGGCACGTCCCGCGCCTTCTTGACCAGGTGTGCATGGTCGAAATCCACCGTGGAGATGATGCCGTTCTGCGCTCCCCTGTCGCGCAGGTGGCGGGTTAACGCCCTGGTGTCGAGCCCCTGGATCCCGACCACGCAGTTCTCCTTCAGGTAGGCATCCAGACTCATCGTGGCACGCCAGTTCGAATAGTGCTCGAAGTACTCCTTGACTATGAACCCGGAAAGATACAGCTGCTTGCTCTCGATGTCCTCCGGGTTGATGCCGGTGTTCCCGATCTGGGTGTAGGTCATGGTAACCATCTGCCCCTTGTAGGAGGGGTCGGTCAGGACCTCCTGATAACCGGTCATGGCAGTATTGAAAACCACCTCGCCTGTGGCCTCGCCTGTGGCACCGAATGATTTCCCTTCAAATATCCGCCCGTCAGCTAGGGCGAGAACTGCTCTCATGCAATGCTCCCTCTGTCATAATTTATCGTTTCAAAACAACCTTGCCGGCTACTATGGTGTAGATTGCCCTACCTTTCATCTGCCAGCCGAGAAACGGTGAGTTCTTGGACTTGCTCTCCAGTTTATCCGCTTCAACACTCCACTCGACCTTCGGGTCGATAACCGTTATGTCAGCCACTGAACCTGACTTCAGAGTTCCCCTATCAATACCAAGAATATTTGAAGGGTTAGTAGCCATTTTTTCAACCATTGCCTTAAGGGTGAGAACCTTCTCCTCAACCAGTCGCAGGGTCAGGGGGAGCGACGTCTCCAGGCCTATGATGCCGTTCAGTGCGAGGTTGAACTCGATATCCTTGTCGTCCAGGTGGTGCGGTGCATGATCAGTGGCAACAACGTCAATGCTCCCGTCCTTAAGACCCTCCTTGATGGCGGCAACGTCAGCGGTTGAGCGAAGCGGCGGGTTCATCTTGGCGTTCGTTTCATAGCCGCGCACCGCATCATCCGTCAGGGTGAAGTAATGCGGTGCAGTCTCGCAGGTGACCCTAACCCCTCGGGCCTTGGCGTTTCGGATGATCCGGACCGCCCCTTGTGTGGAAACATGTGCGATGTGGATCGGCGAATTGGTGAATTCGGCAAGATAGACATCACGTGCAGTGGCAACATCTTCCGCTGCCCAGGGAATCCCCTTAAGCCCAAGCTCCGTGGCCACAAATCCCTCGTTCATTACCCCTTCGCCGACCAGCGCCTTCTCCTCGGCATGCGAGATCACCATGATCCCCATCCCCTTGGCATACTCCAGCGCCCGGCGCATCACCTCAGGGTTGGCAACCGGGTGTCCATCGTCTGACACCGCAACACAGCCGGCCTCTTTCAGCTCACCCATCTCAGCCATACTCTCGCCTTTGCTCCCTTTGGTTATGGCCCCGACAGGGAAGACGTTTACCAGACCCTCATTTTTTGCTTTGGTGATAATGTATGAGGTTATCGCCTTGTTGTCGTTAACCGGGCTGGTGTTGGGCATACAGGCAATCGATGTGAAACCGCCAGCCGCGGCCGCGCGGGTTCCGGTCACGATGTCTTCCTTGTATTCAAGACCTGGGTCGCGAAGGTGAACATGCATATCAACAAGCCCCGGAGTTACATAACATCCCTTGGCATCAATAATATCGGCCCCATCCGGCACCTTGATCCCCTTGCCTATCTCTTTAATCTTGCCGTCTTGCACCAGCAGGTCAAGGGTATCGTCGATATTCTGGGACGGGTCGATAACCCTGCCGTTTTTGATCAAAAGGCTCATTTGTCACCTCGTATAGTTAAATTTCTATTCAACAAGTTCACCACCGCTGACATGATACAGCATCGCCATTCTGACCGCCACGCCGTTCTCCACCTGTTTGAGGATATGTGACTGATCGCAGTCGGCAACGTAGGATGAGAGTTCAACCCCTCGGTTTATCGGGCCGGGGTGCATGATCATGGCGTCTTTTTTGGCCAGTTTAAGGTTTTCGGGATTGAGGCCGTAGTAGCGGGAGTACTCCTTCATGGTCGGCAGCAGTGTCTTCCCCTGACGTTCCAGCTGAATCCGGAGCATCATCACCACATCTGCCCCATCAATGGCCTCGCTCATGTTCTTGCAGACCGTTACGTTACCCAACTGCTCAACACCCGGGGGCATCATTGTGGGGGGGCCTGCCAGAAAGACGTGCGACCCCATCCTGGTCAAACCCTGAATATCCGAACGGGCCACCCGGCTATGGGTTATGTCGCCGACAATGGCAACCTTGAGACCCTCCAGTGTACCAAACTTGTCGCGCATGGTCAGCATGTCCAGAAGTCCCTGGGATGGGTGCTCGTGGGCTCCGTCGCCTGCGTTGATAATGGAGCAGGAGAGCCGTTTGGCCAGGAAATAGTGTGCGCCGGAGATGGCATGACGCATGACGATGATGTCAGGTTTCATGGCCATGAGATTATTGGCCGTGTCCAGCAGCGTCTCACCCTTGGTAGCGGAGCTTGTCGAGGGTGAGATATTGACCGCGTCTGCCGAGAGGCGCTTTGCAGCGATCTCGAAGGAGGTTCGGGTCCGGGTCGAGGCCTCGTAGAAAAGGTTGATGATGGTCTTGCCGCGCAGAGTCGGAACCTTCTTGATATCCCGGCTGTTGATTTCCCGCATGTTCTCGGCAGTATCCAGCAGGAGCTGGATATCTTCCCTGGTCAGGTCACGCAGGGCAATGATGTCCTTGTGTTTGAATCCCATGATCTCCCCCTCTCCTATTTCTCCAGGATCACGTCGGTTGGTCTGTTGTCGGCGTCAAACTGGACCTGGATGCTCTCTTTAATGCTCGTCGGAACATTGCGTCCTACAAAATCGGCTCGTATCGGCAACTCGCGATGCCCCCTGTCGATCAGTACCGCCAGTTGTATGTTCGTGGGCCTTCCGTAATCCATAAGAGCATCCATGGCGGCCCGGATGGTTCTCCCGGTGTAGAGGACATCGTCCACCAGAATCACCCGTTTTCCTTCCATGGAGAAGGGGATATCCGTTTTCCCGACGGGAAGATGCTCGGAGTGCCCCTTGATGTCGTCGCGATAAAGGGTAATATCAACCTCACCGACAGGAATCGCCTCCCCTTCGATCTCTTCCAGTCGTCGGCCCAGTTCGCGCGCTATGTGGACCCCTCCTGTACGGATTCCGACCAGGACCAGTTCACTGACCCCCTTGTTTCGCTCCAGGATCTCATGTGCAATGCGCGTCAGCGCACGCCTTGTCCCAGTGCCATCCAGTATGACTGTCGTCTCATCTGCCACCGTGCGTCCTCCTTCCCATTGTAGTTCGCAACAGAAAAAAGCCTTTCAGCGCAGAGGCGGAAAGGCTTCTCAAAATGAGTTCTATTGAGTTTCTTCGCGTCACCTTTGCTAACCTCACCGGGTTAAATTAAAAGGTTGTTAATGTCTAGAAAAACTTTCAGCGAATATAGCACCGGGTCAGATTATCGTCAAGGGGAAAGAAATTGATCCCCAGTGAAAACAGGGTGAATAAATCATGGTATTGATGCGGGGAGAGCTCTTTCCAATGATTCATCGATAAAGAAATTTTTGCGGCGATCGGGCCCGGCGTAATTTATCTGTTTTACCCGTATAGGGTCATAGATTACCGTAGCCCATCTATCAGAACGACGAAAAGCAAAAATTTCACCTGAATCGATCAGCTCTTGCAGGAGGGAAACTTCCACAATTTCATTTGAAAACTTTTCAGACATAAGTGCTGATTTGCGGACTCTTACGACCCTGATTTCCATAAAATACCCCCCATGAAAATAGCCATTAAATTATATACCGCTAATAGTAAAATTCAAGCGACATAACCTAAATCAAGGGGAGTACTGCTGAGTTTTAACGGAAGGAAAGCACAGAAATGATATGTCATCTGTTGTATTTTAGTGGTGCGGACAGGGAGACTCGAACTCCCACACCTCTCGGCGCCAGCTCCTAAGGCTGGTGCGTCTACCAATTCCGCCATGTCCGCGTTAAATTGAATTTTCTCTATATCCCATTTCCGCTTATTCTACAAGCCTATTTATCTCTCGGCAGATGCACTTACTTTTCCAACTTCACAAGGTGATCAATGTTCGCCTGGCCGGTGAAACCGCCTGAAGTCGGGGAGGCAACACTGGCGCTGCTGAGAATCAATGCGCAATGGAGCGGAGAATTCTGGTCGTGATAAGCTGCATGTCGAAGATCGGTTTCTGCAAAATGGCTTCGTCGGCAATGCCCAATTCCCGGAGTTCCTGATACGCACCCTCGCCGAGATTGCCGGTCAAGACAAGCCAAAACGGTTTACTGCCTGAGTAGCGAGCCTTTTTGAGCATGTCGACCCCACTCATGTCAGTAAGCTGAAGGTCGAGGATGCCGCAGTCGAAACTTTCCTTTGCCAGCAGTTCCAGAGCTTCTGCACCGGACATTGCTTCGGTAATCTTGAATTGTTCGTCTTCCAGCCAGGCCCGTACCGCACCCCGGACCAGCTCTTCATCATCGACCAGCAGCACCCGAATCGACCGCTCATTCATGTGACACTCCTTTTTCCCGCCGCTTACACGGCAGGCGCACCGTGAACCGGGCACCTTCTCCCTCACGGGAATCCACCTGAATGGACCCTTGGTGATGCTGCACGATGATGGCATAGGAGACCGACAACCCAAGGCCCGTCCCCTCGCCTACCTGTTTTGTCGTAAAGAATGGGTCAAAGATATGGGCACGAACAGCTGCAGGGATACCGGGCCCGTTATCCGCCACCTCAATAACAGCAAAGCCATCTTGGATACCAATCCTGACATCGATCCGCGGCAGCCGCTCAACCGGACGCTCCGCCAGTGCCTGGGCCGCATTTTTAAGAAGATTGAACATGACCTGCTCGATTTCCGCAACGTTCACCACCAATGGCGGCACAGCGGGATCATAGTCACGTCTGATGGTTATAGCCCGGAAATCATACTGCTTTTTGAGGTCATAATCACATGCCGCAAGGTCAATGGCTCGGTCCATAAGATCCGAAAACTGCGCACTTGTCCGGCCGATAACGCTCTTCTGGCTGAAGGAGAGCAGATTGGTGATAATGTCCGCTGCGCGGGTGCCGGCGGTGGTGATATGGGTCAACATATCGAAAATGCCCCGCCGGTCGAGATACTGCTGGAGCGCCACAATGTCGACCCCCACCTCGACGGCAACCTGCTCATCGGCCGATAGTCCGCAGGATAGGCGGCGGCGCAGATTCTGGGCACTCTGGATTATGGCGCCGAGCGGATTATTCAGTTCATGCGCCACCCCCGCGGCCAGTCCGCCAATAGTCAGTATTTTCTCCGTTTCGAGCATCAGCGACTGCAACCGTCGTTTTTCAGTTATGTCCTGCCCAACGCAGAGGATCTCCGGCTCTTGTCCCTCGACCACCTTCATGGCCTTATTCGCCCAGGAAATCCAGACTCGGCGTCCGTCTTTGGTGATGTTTTCATTCTCGCTCAACGGATGGCGATCGGGATCAGAACAGATGGAAGCAATTACCTCCTGCATAACGCGACCGGTCGATTCGACCTGCGGAACAATGGTGTCAACGACCGGTCGACCGGCAAGTTCATTCCGCTCATAGCCGAAAAAACGAGCGGCAAATTCGTTACAGAAAACCAGCCGACCCGCCTTATCGAGGCGAACAATGATACTGTTGGTACTCTCTACCAGCTCACGGTAGTTGCGCTCACTAGGAGTCTGTCGGGCTTTACATCATCAAGTCCGGCATATCCGTTGTTTTGGTTGTTAGTGTAACGCATTAATATTGTTGATGTAGCTGCTGTTTT
>JAYSLX010000195.1:0-9689 GCA_043725245.1 Geobacteraceae bacterium
GAAACAAAAACGGAAACAAAACCCATAAGACAACAAAAAAGGACTTAGCTGGCAAAAGCTAAGTCCTTGATTTTATTGGAGCGGGAAACGGGATTCGAACCCGCGACCTTCAGCTTGGGAAGCTGACACTCTACCACTGAGTTATTCCCGCTTAAGCATCTGTTTTTAGCCTATCAGTTCCATGCTTGTCAATACTTTTAAACCTACCAACACTTATCTGCCTTTCAACAAAATAGCCCGCTGTATGCGGGCTATTTTGTTGCTGTAAAATAAAACGAGATCAGGCAGAAGAGCCATTGAGGAAATTCCCGATCCTAGCGATCATTCTCTCTGCAACAGTTTTGCTGTTGGCGTCATATGAGTTTGATTCTAGCTGAGCTTTGATCTCTGAAACCCTGTCTGCACGGAACTGTTCAGCAGACTTGACAGAAGATGCTGCCTCGTTGATGCTGTTGGCCGTCTGCGATATTGAAAGCTTGTCTGCGTCACCCGATTTTTGTGACTGTTCAGATTGCCGGGTGGCTTGCTGTTGTTGTACTTGATTTACTGATTCATCGCGGATAGAAGCAGGTGTCACCTGATGATTAGTTGATTCAATCCTCATTTCATCTCACCTCCGCATGGTTGTCTATTGTTGTGCTTATCGGCAGCAAATATTAAAACTTTAGGGGAAAATTTATTCAGATACACAATTATTAGATTGGAAGCAATAGGAGATTGGGGAAGGTATCGATATGCCAATTCGCTTGAGCCAGTTCGCTGGGTTCGCCATAGCCAAAGCTGCATCCTACTGTTGCGACTCCTGCGGCGCGTCCTGCGGAGATGTCGTTGATACTATCCCCTATCATCAATGTAGAGAGTGGCTCATTTCCATACTGCTTCATTAAATTGAGGAGCGGGAAAGGAGAAGGTTTCCGTTCGGACAGAGCATCGGCGCCAAGAACGGTGCTGAAACAATCACCCACTCTGAGATCATCAAGTATCAATCGGCAGAGGTCGGTGTTCTTGTTGGAGACAACAGTCAGCGTTCTCCCTTGATCCAGCAGTTTCTGGAGAGTAACTTTAACCCCTGGATAGAGGACCGTTTTGTCAAGAAGGTGGGACTGGTTGTAGTCAATAAAGAGTTCAATACCCTTGTCTATCCCATCTGCTCCAGCCCCTGGCAGTGCCTTTTCGACAAGTATGCGAGCCCCCTGACCAACCATGCCGCGCACCTGTTCCTGAGGTAGAGCCGCCATTCTGAAGGCAGTACGCATATGGTTGACCGCCTCTGTAAGGTCGGCCAGTGAATCGATGAGTGTCCCGTCCAGATCAAAGATCAGCAGCGTATAGATTGGCATATATTTCATTGATTGAATAAGGGGAGCGCCACAGCTGATTTTACTCCCATTCGATGGTGGCCGGTGGTTTGGATGAAATATCGTAGACCACGCGGTTTATCCCTTTGACTTCATTGATGATCCGGTTGCTGATACGGGCCATGTCCTCGTAAGGAAGCGGATACCAACTGGCGGTCATAAAATCCCTGGTCTCAACTGCCCGCAGGGCAATGACGTATTCGTAGGTGCGACCATCCCCCATGACCCCGACACTTTTTACTGGCAGGAAGACTGCAAAGGCCTGGCTGATCTTGTCATAGTGGCCGACAGCATAGAGTTCCTCAATGTAGATGGCGTCGGCCCGACGAAGGATGTCGGCGTACTCCTTTTTTACTTCACCGAGGATGCGCACTCCGAGTCCCGGGCCAGGGAAGGGGTGTCGCCAGACCATCTGGTGAGGAAGCCCCATTTCCTCACCAACAACCCGCACTTCGTCCTTGAAGAGCTCTCGCAAGGGCTCAAGGAGTTTGAGCTTCATATGCTCAGGGAGGCCACCGACATTATGGTGGCTCTTGATGCTGTGCGCCTTGCCGGTCTTTGCCCCGGCTGATTCTATGACATCCGGGTATATGGTTCCTTGGGCAAGCCAGGTTGCATCCTCGATCTTGGTCGACACTTCCTCGAATATCTCGACGAAGAGGTTGCCGATGATCTTTCTCTTACGCTCCGGGTCGCTCTCCCCTGACAGTGCTGAGAGGAAACGCTCTTCTGCGTCGACCCTTAACACCTTAACCCCCAGGTTCTGTGCAAAGGTTGCCATTACCTGATCTCCCTCGCCCAGGCGGAGCAGCCCGTTGTCGACAAAGACGCAGGTGAGCTGATCGCCTATAGCACGGTGGATGAGAGCGGCCGCAACAGAAGAGTCAACCCCGCCCGAGAGGCCAAGGATGACCCGGTCGCTGCCGACCTGGTGACGAATGCGCTCTACGGCGTCTTCGATAATCTGGCTGGGAGTCCATTTACCGGTGCAGCCGCAAACCTTACGGACAAAGGTGTCGATAAGTATCTCGCCACGTGGGGTATGGTTGACTTCAGGGTGGAACTGTACTCCATAGAGTCGGCGGGTAATATCCTGAATGGCGCAGACCGGTGCGTTGGCTGATTCCGCTACAACTTCGAAACCGGCAGGGACGCGGGCGACGTGGTCGCCGTGACTCATCCATACCGGGCTCTTCCCCTCGATGAAGAAACCATCAAAGAGCGGCCCCGGTGTATTGCGGGCGAGCAGGTCGGCATGGCCGAACTCCCGCTTGCCTGCCGGGACAACCTCTCCGCCGAAATGGCAGCTCATAAGCTGCATGCCGTAGCAGATTCCCAGCACCGGAATTCCGAGCTCGAACAGTTCCCCTGCCACTGCTGGCGCCCCGGGATCGTAGACCGACTTTGGGCCGCCGGAAAGGATGATCCCTTTGGGGGCAAACGCGCGGATTGCCGTCAGATCGAGATCGAAAGGGTGCAACTCGCAGTAGACGTGCGCTTCACGTACCCTGCGGGCGATGAGCTGAGTGTACTGGGAGCCGAAATCGAGTATAAGGATCTTTTCGCTGTGAATATCGACAGTCATTAATTACCACCAACCCGGTAGTTTGGTGATTCCTTTGTAATGGTAACATCATGGACATGAGACTCCTTGAGCCCCGCCCCTGTGATCCTGATGAAGCGTGCCTTCTGCTGAAGCATCTTGACTGTAGAGCAACCGGTGTAGCCCATACCTGCCTTGAGCCCGCCAATTAACTGGTGGATATTCGCCGAAAGTGGTCCGCGAAGCGGAACCATCCCTTCGATCCCCTCAGGCACCAGCTTTACTTCGCTCTCCACATCCCCCTGGAAGTAGCGGTCCTTGCTTCCCTCCTTCATGGCGCCGATGGAACCCATCCCGCGGTAGCTCTTGTAGGTCCGCCCCTGGTATAGAACCGTGTCACCGGGAGACTCTTCGGTACCTGCGAACAGGGAGCCGATCATCACCACGTCGGCCCCGGCAGCAATGGCCTTGGTGAGGTCACCAGAGAACTTGATACCGCCGTCTGCGATTATGGAGGTACCGTACTTGCGTGCAACGGTGGCGCAATTGCTGATGGCGGTTATCTGCGGCACTCCGATGCCGGCCACCACACGTGTTGTGCAGATTGAGCCAGGACCGATCCCGACCTTGATGGCGTCGGCACCTGCCTTTATCAAGGCCTCGGCAGCCTCGGCAGTTGCTATGTTGCCGGCCAACAGCTCGATCCCCGGGAAGTTTGACTTGGCAACTCGAACCGCATCGATGACCCCCTGGGAGTGGCCGTGTGCTGTATCAATGACGATAACGTCTACGCCTGCCTTGTAGAGGGCATCGATTCGCGCCTCCATGTCATCGGTGGGCCCCACAGCGGCGCCGACTCGCAGGCGACCCAGGCTGTCCTTACAGGCATTCGGGTACTTCCTGACTTTCTCGATATCCTTTATGGTAATAAGCCCTTTCAGGTTCCTATCATTATCCACAACCAGAAGTTTCTCCACCCGTGTGTGTTTCAGGAGCTCTTTGGCCTCTTCCAGCGTGGTTCCCACCGGCACGGTAACCAGATTACGCTTGGTCATTCTCTCCGATATCAATATGTTCATATCGGTCTCAAAGCGGAGGTCCCGGTTAGTCAGTATCCCCACCAGTTTACCGTTCGTCTTGATGATCGGCACCCCGGATATCCGGTACTTAGACATCATCTCCAGCGCCTCGCCGATCCTCTGGTTGGGTCGCATGGTGATCGGGTCGACGATCATTCCTGATTCGCTCTTCTTGACCTTGTCCACCTCGATGGCCTGATCGGCGATGGAAAGGTTCTTGTGAATGAAACCAATCCCCCCCTCACGGGCCATGGTTATTGCGGCGCGGGCCTCGGTGACCGTGTCCATCGCAGCACTGACAAGCGGGATATTCAGGGTGATGTTTTTAGTGAGGCGGGTGGAAAGATCAACGTCTCGGGGTAAGACCAGTGAGTGGGCAGGTACCAGTAGCACATCGTCGAAGGTCAGTCCTTCGGGGATCGTCTCATCCAGCATGGCAGGCTCCTTTTTACTAAAGTCACTATGGGAGAACAGCGGCGGGATCTGAGAGCTGTGAGTTTTCAGCCCGACAGATGGTTAACCGTAGAAATTAGTACAGGAAAGGTGGCAAGTCAAGGAGAAAGGATGAGGGCGCATACTGCCGCATTATGGGTGATCGAGAAAGGTGCGGGAAGTTCTCCTTGACTTGAGTCGCTCAGAGGGGGTATTTGAATTGCAGTTGCTGGATTTACATCAATTGATGAGGAGCAGCGCTCGTGAAGAGACTGATACCCAGGTTCCTCTGTCTGATTATCTGCCTGATGATGGTAGGCTGCGGCTACCGGCTGACTGGCAAGACATTGGACAGGGGACGTACCATTGCCATACCCGTATTTGCCAACAAGGCCCTTCGGCCTAACCTGGAGTCCTGTCTGACGACGCAGCTGGTGCAGCTTTACGCGGCTGAGGGTGGTGGACGTGTTCTCCCTCATGACCAATCCGAACTGGAACTGACCGGAGCCGTCACCTCCTATAGCGAATCTGCCAGAGCCTACAGCGCAGCGGACAAGGTGATGACCTACCAGGTCGTGATGACGGCAGAAGCAACCCTGCGGGAGCAGAAGAGCCGTGAGGTTCTCTGGAAGGGTACTGTGAAGGCCGTGCAGGACTACCCAACTAACAGTAATCTGGCTCTGAAACTCAATGCAGAAGATGCTGCACTGAAGGAGCTGTGCAGGAAGCTGGCTGAAGAGATAGTGCGACAGAGCAGAAATGCTTTTTAGGCAGGGGAACGGCAATTGTGCGGGGGGCACAAGTGAAACTTGAAGAGTTCGATGCGGTCTTGAAGAGGGGAGAGATTGGACCCCTCTATTATTTCCATGGGGACGAACCGTACTTGATGGAGAGGGCGATAAACCGACTCCTTGAACAGGTCGTTGATCCAGCAAGCCGCGATTTCAATCTGAACGTATACTACGGCACGGACTGCAAGGGTAACGAGATTGCAGATGCTGCCCAGACTTTGCCGATGTTTGCTGACTGGCGGGTGGTGTTGGTCAAGCGTGGGCAGTCGCTTACCCAGGCTGCCCTCGACCACCTTCTTCCCTATGTGCAGAATCCTTCTCCCACTACCTGTCTCATTTTTCAGGGAGAGAAGATAGACCAGCGTAAAAAATTCTTTACGGAATTGAAAAAACAGGGTGAGTTGGTTGAGTGCAAGCGGCCCTACGAAAATCAGCTCGGTGGGTTCATTCGCTCAGAGGCGGGTATTCACAGCAAGAAGGTCGATCCGGCTGCTGCTGAGCTGCTTGTCCGACTGGTTGGAAACAACCTCCAGGAGCTTGCCACCCAGTTGGAAAAGGTGGCGATCTATGTCGGGCAGCGTGGGGTGATTGGTCTTGACGATATCCGGGCGGTTGTCTCGGATACCAAGGTGGACACTGTTTTCGAATTGGCCAATGCCCTGGGTGAACGGGATTTGCCTGGTGCAATGCGCCGTCTGCAGACCATCCTGCGGGACGGTGAGGCTCCGCTCATGCTCCTTGCCATGGTGACCCGGCATTTCCGCCAGCTCTGGCAGGTTCGGGAGATGATGGACAGAAAGGCGTCAGAGCAGGAGGTTAGCAGGAAGACGGGGATCAATCCGTATTTTCTCAAGGGAATACTGCATCAGGCCAGAAATTTCGCGCCAATAGAGTGCCAGCGGCTTTTTGAGCGACTTCTTGCAACCGATCTGTCGATCAAGAGCGGTGGCAGGCCTGCGACGATCATAGGGGAGCTGGTGATGGAGATATGCAGGAACAAGCGCCGAGAGATTTGAGTTCTGTAAAGAAACAGACGTTAATATGAAAAAGGGCGTGCCGCGGCACGCCCTTTTTTGCATAACATAGTCGGCGGGTTAGCCGAGGGTGTTTACCAGCTTGGTCAGTCGTGAAACGCTGCGCGAAGCGTTGGAAGGGTGAATGACACCCTTTGTGGCAGCCTTGTCGATTACCGGAATGGCCGCTGCAAGTAATTCGCGGGCAGTGGCAAGGTCCTTGCCTTCAACAGCCTCACGAACTCTTTTGAGCGTAGTCCGCAGGGTGGAGCGTACATGACGGTTGCGAAGCCGCTTCTTTTCGTTCTGCTTGATCCTCTTGATTGCTGACTTATGATGAGCCAAACTACACCTCCGTCTATTAATGCATTGATGTGTATAGATGTTTTTTAAGGAAAGATCCTTTTAGCACCGGCCGTCTCTTTCTGTCAAGCAAATTGTAAAAGTCCCTAGTGTCGCAGGCAAATTCACCCTTGCATCAGGTTGGGGATTCTGTTACGATTCACAACTTTCCGTACCACCGATAAGCACCAAGGAGATTGCGCGATGCTTAAGATATTTGATTATTTTTTTGGCATTTTCTCAAATGATCTGGCCATTGACCTGGGGACTGCCAACACCCTTGTCTACCTGAAGGGGAAGGGCGTTGTTATCAGAGAGCCGTCGGTTGTGGCGGTTCAGAAGATGAACAACGGCCAGCAAAAGGTTCTGGCCGTTGGAATGGAAGCCAAGAAGATGCTTGGGAGGACCCCCGGAAGCATCACTGCCATCCGTCCTATCAAGGATGGCGTCATCGCGGATTTCGACATCACAGAGGAGATGCTCCGCTATTTCATCCACAAGGTTCACAACCGGAAGACCTTGGTCAGGCCCCGCATTGTAATCTGCGTACCCTCAGGCATCACCCAGGTTGAGAAGCGTGCGGTCAAGGAGTCGGCTGAATCGGCAGGAGCCCGCGAGGTATACCTTATCGAAGAGCCAATGGCTGCAGCCATTGGCGCCGGACTACCCATAACCGAGGCATCCGGCAACATGATCGTCGACGTTGGAGGCGGTACCACCGAAGTAGCAGTCATATCCCTTGCCGGAATAGTCTATACAAAGTCGGTGCGGGTAGGCGGCGACAAGATGGACGAAGCAATCGTTCAGTACATCAAGCGAAAGTATAACCTGCTGATCGGCGACCGTACTGCCGAACTGATCAAGATAGAAATTGGCGAGGCCTACTCTACTGGTGATGTCCAAACCATGGGAGTGAAGGGGCGCGACTTGGTCTCAGGCATCCCCAAGACGGTGGAGATCAATTCAGACGAAATTAGGGAGGCCCTCTCAGAGCCGGTAAACGCCATTGTCGAGGCGGTTAAGATCTGTCTGGAGAGAACCCCTCCCGAGCTTGCGGCTGACATCGTCGACAAGGGGATAGTCTTGGCCGGAGGTGGTGCACTTCTCAGGAATCTGGATCTCCTGCTGCGCGAAGAGACCGGGCTGCCTGTTGTAACGGCTGAGGACCCGCTTTCCTGTGTTGTACTCGGTTCCGGCAAGGTCCTGGATGAGCTGAACCTGCTTCGGAGTATCGCGATCTCTTCATAGCTATCTGAGTTCCATAAACATTGGCAGATCAAGAATATCGAATGCTACTCAAAGACGCAGAGACGCAGAGACGCAAAGAACTTTCATGGTTTTCGCCTTTCTTTGCACTTTGCGTTTTTTATTTCAGGGGTTAATTCAGTTTTTGAAACTATACCATTATGGATGATCTGGTCGACATAATCATTCCAGTCTGGAACCGACCGTTCGATACGCGTGCCTGCCTGGTAAGCCTTGTGGCGCATACCCCGAATGCCCGCCTTATCCTGGTGGACAACGGGAGCGACCGGGAGACCGAGCGGATGCTGGAGGAGTTTGCCGAGGCGCTTGACGTTCGGATGCTCCTCCTTAAGAACCGTGTCAACGAGGGATTCGTAAAGGCGGTAAACCGGGGTATTGCAAGGGCCGAGAGCCGTTTTGTGGTTGTGATGCGCAACAGTTCCCAGGTAACGGCACATTGGCTGGAACCACTTTTGGAATTTGCCGCCGAAGCCCCTGATGCCGGGATCGTGCTCCCGGTTTTCTTGGATGATGACCGCAAGAAGCCTGTCGGCGAGCAGGCAAGGATCTTCCGGGGGATGGAACTTGATGCCGGGGATTTTGCTGCAATGCTATTGACACACCGATTGCTGGAGAATATCGGTTTCTTCAGCGAAGAGATGGACGGAGGGTTCTGGTGCCTCAAGGAGTATTCGCGGCGTGCCTGTCAGGCGGGCCTTCGAACCTGTGCGGTTGCCGAATCGATTGTACATAGAGGAGAGGAGATTTCCTTCGGATCACTTGCGCGCCGGGCCGACCATGAACAGCGGGTCAGGTCCGCTTTTTCATCCGCATGGGGTGACGAACGGCTCTTTTGCCTGCACATGCCCAAGGGAAGCAGCCTGGAGGAGTTCGCTCGTCGCTTTCATCTGATCCTTGCCGGCGCCCGCCAAGGGCATCGCATCGTGCTCCTTTCCCATTCAGCGGTGGCGCGTGCACTCGTACTTGCGGGATACGACCGCCTCCATGCCAATATCTCCATTATACCGATTTCCCGTCTGCTGGCAGACAGGAGTTCCCGCAATGTCCTGGCTGCGCTTGCCGGACATGGACTGCCGGTTACTTTGCTCAATTGGGAAGATGAGATCCCATTTCCGGGAGGGGTGACCGCACTCCCCTTTGCCGACCTGGAAAGGTTTGTCTGCACGGCTGAGCAGCAGTTCTATGGGCGTGATCTGGCAGGAACAATATCTGACGTATCAGCCTGATTCGAAGGAGGTAATCATGCAGGAAGATATCAGCTTGCAGCTTGCAGAGCATCAGAAGGTCATTTCAGCGATTGCAGACTCAATGACAGAGGGGATTGCCGCTTTGGTCGAGCTTCTGGTTGATGCCTTTTCCAGCGGTCATAAACTTCTGGTAATGGGCAACGGAGGATCGGCTGCTGATGCGCAGCACTTTGCCGCAGAAATTGTGAGCCGCTTCCGTATGGAGCGGAGGGCGCTGCCAGCCATAGCACTCTCCACCGATACCTCGATCCTCACTGCTATCGGCAATGATTACGGTTTCGAGCGGGCCTTTGTCCGTCAGGTGGAGGCTCTGGCGCAGCCTGGCGATGTGGTTGTCGGCATCTCCACCAGCGGCACATCCAGAAACGTTCTTTTGGCCATGGAGACGGCCCGTACTGCAGGCTGTCGCACCGTGGGACTTCTGGGGCGTGATGGAGGGACCATTGCTGCGCTCTCCGACCTGGTGCTGGTGGTGCCCAGCAGTGACACTCCACGTATTCAGGAAGGGCATATCACAATAATTCATATAGTCTGCGACCTGGTGGAAAAGAAGCTCTTCGCGTGAACCTGGATTCGGGAATCGAAAATCAGGGTCTGCCGGCCGTTTTTCTCGATCGG
>JAYSLX010000196.1:0-15198 GCA_043725245.1 Geobacteraceae bacterium
CGTATAGAAGCCTTTGCAGAGCGTATCTCCAAGCTTCGGGGGTCTCTTTGACGTAGATGCCAAGAGGGAGACCATCCAGGAGATGGAGGCGAAGATTGCCGCGCCCGGCTTCTGGGACAATCAGGGTAGCGCCCAGCAGCTGTTGAAGGAGCGGACCATCCTGGAGAAGGTCGTTGAGGCTTGGGACCACTGCCAGCGGCTTGCAGACGACGTACGGGTGATGATCGAGCTCGGCCAGGAGGCCCAGGACGAGGCAACCCTTGCCGAGGTCGCGGAGATGAACGATCGCCTGGAGGAGGAGCTGAGCAAGGCAGAGTTTCAGCGCATGCTCTCCGGCCCCCATGATCGGAGCAACTGCTTCTTCTCCATCAACGCCGGTGCAGGTGGCACCGAATCCCAGGATTGGGCCGAGATGCTCCTTCGGATGTATCTCCGCTACTGTGAACGGAAAGGGTGGAAGACCGACATCACCGACTATCAGGCTGGTGATGAGGCAGGTGTCAAGGGTGTCACCTTTGCGGTGACCGGTGAGTATGCTTACGGCTACTTAAAGGCAGAGATCGGCATTCACCGTCTGGTAAGGATCTCTCCCTTTGACAGCAATGCCCGGCGCCACACTTCCTTTGCCTCGGTTTTCGCTTTTCCGGAAATTGCCGATGACATCGATGTGAAGATAGTCGAATCTGATCTGCGGGTCGATACCTTCCGATCCAGCGGTGCAGGTGGACAGCATGTCAATACCACCGATTCGGCGGTCAGGATTACCCACATCCCTACCGGGATTGTGGTGGCCTGCCAGACCGAGCGGAGCCAGCACATGAACAAGGCAACCGCCATGCGGGTACTCCGTGCAAAGCTCTATGAGAAGGAGTTGCAGGAGCGGGAGCTCCAGGCGTCCGAGATCACCGGTGAGAAGAAGGAGATCGGCTGGGGGAGCCAGATTCGCTCGTATGTCCTCCATCCGTACAAGATGGTGAAGGATCTGCGTACCGGGGTGGAGACCGGCAACCCGGATGCCGTGCTGGATGGCGACCTTGAGGATTTCATCGTCGCCTTCCTGATGGGTGTGAGACGGAATGTCACTGTAGACGACTAAACAACAAAGTTTTTTTGCCACGGATTTCACGGATGAACACGGATAACAGCTTTAACCAGAAGGTAAAGATTTTGAATTTATCCGTGAAATCCGTGTCATCCGTGGCTAATAGGTTTATAAGGTTTTAAAATGATGCGTTTATTGTCGTTATTCTGGCTCATGATTTGTTTAATAGTGACTGCTACCCCAGGTTGTGCTGCGCCTCTTAAGGCCTTGCAGTCCAAACACCAGCAGGGGATTACCCGTATCGGCTACTCCATCCAGGTGGGTGCCTTCCGTGAGGTTAAAAACGCCGAGCGACTTGCTGCGCGTCTTCAGGAGAAGGGGATAGAGGCATTCTATTTCCGCAAGGAAAATGGCGTGTATGCCGTCCGTTTCGGGGATTTCTCCAGCCGGGAGTCGGCAAGGCAGTCAGCTGCAAAGCTGCAGCGGGAGAAGCTGCTTACCTCCTATTTCATTGCAGCACCGAGTGATCCGGTGCTAACGCAGGGGCACGCAGCTGAGCTACACAAGCCGGTTGAGCCGGGCACTCCCAGAAAACCGGCTGGGTCGGGAAGTGACATGGGGAGCATTGCGGCGAGGACAGCGGAGCGATTCGTCGGCATACCCTACCGATGGGGTGGGGACACGGTTGTCGACGGCATGGACTGCAGCGGCTTTGTCCGCGCGGTCTATAACCTCTGCGGAGTCAATATCCCCCGCACCTCCCGCGAGCAGTACCGAGTTGGAGAGAGCGTAGGCTTGGCCGGGCTGAAGGATGGCGACCTGGTCTTCTTCGGAGAGTCAGAGGAGCGGATAAACCATGTGGGTATCTATGTCGGGGGCAACAAGTTTGTCCATGCACCACGCCGCGGGGATGACATCAAGGTGACGTCGCTGGAGGAGGTATACTTTACAAAGCGGTTCATAGGCGGTCGGAGGTATTTCTAAAATAGGTGTAACAGGGCCAGTGAACAGTTGAAAAACCTGAGACTCACCTTTCAAGAGGATATATGGTATGGCGATAATAAAACCTTTTAAAGCACTAAGACCCAGGCCGGAACTGGCATGCCGGGTAGCGGCCCTCCCCTACGATGTGATGGACGCGGTTGAGGCGCGGCAGATGGCTTCAGGCGAGCCCAATAGCTTTCTCCATATCTCCCGCCCCGAGATCGACCTGCCGGTTGATATAGACCTCCATAGTGAACCGGTGTATCTTCGGGGACGGGACAACCTCGCTGACTTCCTCGGGCGAGGAATCCTTTTGCAGGATGCTGTTGACTGTTACTATGTCTACCGACAGCAGATGGGGGATCTTACACAGACAGGTCTGGTGGCCTGTTCGGCAGTGGATGACTACCAGTCCGGGACCATCAGGAAGCACGAGTTGACCCGCCCTGACAAGGAAGAGGACCGTGTCCGTCATATCGACTGCCTGGATGCCAATGATGAACCGGTCTTCCTTACCTATCGTGCTGTGCCGGCTGTGGATGAACTGCTGGTTAAGGCTTCAGCAGGGGCTCCGGACTATGATTTCACGGCAGTCGACGGGGTCCGGCACACTCTCTGGTCTGTTCGCAGCCGGGAGGTTAGTGAAGGTCTTACGGCTCACTTTGCCGCCATCCCGACCCTTTACGTGGCAGATGGCCACCACCGTAGCGCTGCCGCCAGCAGGGTCCGTGACTTAAGGGTTGCTGCCAATCCAACGCATTCCGGCAGCGAGGAATATAACTACTTTCTGACGGTCGTTTTCCCGGATCATGAGATGCATATCATGCCGTATAACCGGGTGGTACGGGACCTAAATCGTCTCTCCCTGGCCGAGTTCATCTCGAGGGTGGCTGAAAAGTTTGAAGTCACACCGGTTAATGGGGCCGTGGAGCCTCAAAACCGACATCAGTTCGGCATGTATCTGGCCGGCAAATGGTATGAGCTGGTTGCCCGTTCGGGGGAATTCGATGCAGCCGATTCTGTCGCGAGGCTTGACGTGTCCATACTTCAGGACCATCTCCTTAATCCGGTGCTCGGGATCCGTAATCCGCGTACCGACCAGAGAATTCACTTCGTCGGGGGGATCAGAGGGGTTGCCGAGCTTGAAAAGCTGGTGGAGAGCGGTGAATACGAGGTTGCCTTCTCCCTTCATCCCACATCAATCGATGAACTGATTGAACTGGCTGATGCGGACAAGATAATGCCCCCCAAATCAACCTGGTTCGAACCGAAACTCCGTTCCGGTCTGTTTCTTCATCTGTTGCATTGAAACAATCGATCCAAAAGGAGACGAATCTATGAGAGGTGTAGAGAAGACCACCTTGATTTCCGATCAGGAACTGCTGGATGCCCAGAAATAGCCTGACATGCAAGGTCATTCTGACCTCATGCCTGCTGCTTTTCTCGTCGCTACCCGATGCCTTGGCCGGAGGGCGAGTTGTTACCTGGTATCTTGATGGGACAAGGATTGAGCAGGAGCTTGACGTCGCAGGAGTTGCACAGGAGATAGGTTTACCTCCCTCCATCCTGCCAGGCTCTTTGAGGGTTAGACCGGTTTCCGGTGGCCGTATCCTACGGGTCGAGGTAGTGCCGGTTAAGCCGGACCGCGTTGCTGAAAAGGAGCTGGCAAGGCTTGACTGGCATCGCGATGAGCTGCAGGACCGGCTTCGGGCACTTGAGGTGAAGGAAGAGATCTTCAAAGCCACTGCCAAGTCCCAGGGGAGCAAGGCACCACGTCGGACCCGGACCAATCCTGAGCCTCTCAGTGCCATCCGACAGGGTACTGACTTTGCAATCGCCCGGTTGGAGGATGTATACAAAGCCAAGCGTCTGACCGAGCGTGAACTGAAGGTGCTTGAGAGGCGACAGTCGGCTCTGAGGAAGCAGGAGAACGTATCAGGCTCGGTGGCCAGGATATGGCTTGCGGGAAAAAGGGGTAAGGTCCAGGTTTCCTACCTCACCAACGGACAGGGGTGGCAGCCTTCCTACGACGTGCGGCTTTTGGGAGGTTCCGCCGAAGTGACCCTGATGGCCAGCTTACCCAAGGTTGATAAGAGTCTGGGGGGTGCGGTTGTTCCTGCCCGACTTGCGGATGGTGCAACGGTTTCACCCATGCCGCTTGGTGCGGGTGTACCTGCAAGGGTAGGATCATATCTCATGCCGGTGGTATCAGACAAGCAGGAGCCTGGGCTGCAGACAGCCAAGACAGTTACGCTTCGCAACGACACCGGTCTGTTCATGCCGCCGGGTGAGGCAAGCGGTTTCTGGAAAGAAGAATTTATCGGGCAGCTCCCTTTTCCCGGCCTCAAGCCCGGGGAATCGTGTATCATGGGTTTTGGGATTTCAGGTGGCGTAACAAAAGAGGAATCGAAGGAATGACATTTAAACGAGGTGAATCGATGCAACGCCGGATATCATGGATACTGTCAACTCTTGGACTTGCCCTGCTCAGCGCCTGTGGCAGCAGTAGCAACAGCAGCAGCAATTCAACTGCGAATACCTCCGCACCACCGGGTATCTTCTATAGCCACAATGCAGTTTTTCTCAATAATACGAGCGTATGGGCCTGGGGTGACAATGAGTCCGGCCAGCTTGGTAACAATTCTACCACAAGCAGCTCCATTCCTCTCAGGGTACTTGCGCGGTTTGGCGGCTATTCCGGTAACGGTACGTCTGTCGGTTCCAACCACTCCTTGGCATTCCAGAAGTACAGCACGATCCGCGCCTGGGGGTTCAACGGCTATGGACAGCTTGGAAACGGAGTGACAGCGACCAACCAGACTCCCAACAGCTGGGTGCCGGTTGCGGTAAGAAAATCAAAGTCCAATGAATCGCTTACCGGGGTTGTAGCCGTTGCTGCAGGGGGATATCACAGCCTCGCTCTCGATAGAAATAGTGTCGTCTGGTCGTGGGGGAACAACTCTTATGGGCAGCTGGGACGGCAGCCTCTAACTATTTTTTCCATCATGAGTACCCAGACGACTGCCCCGGTACAGATAGTCTACAACGGCAGTCCATTTAACGGTGTCGTTTCAATTGCAGCAGGTGGAAGTCATAACCTCTCACTGAAGAACGACGGTACGGTCTGGGCATGGGGATACAACGGTTACGGGCAGGTAGGGGATAATCTTACCCTCAATAGCAATACCTTATATCCGGTGCAAGTGCCAATTCCTGCGATAATACTAAAGATCTCCGCAGGAGGGAGCCACAGTCTGGCACTCGCCAGTGACGGCACTGTTTGGTCCTGGGGGTACAACTACTTCGGTCAATTGGGTGATGGAACGACAACGAATCGGGTTACTCCAGGAAAAGTCACGTTGGTTGGAGGGACCGATCTTACAGGAATTACCATGATCGCCGCAGGGCTCGACCACTCTCTGGCATACGATGCAAACTCTGACATTATGTATGTCTGGGGCTACAACGCTATGGGGCAGTTGGGCGATGGTACTGTTGCGAATAAGATGAACCCTGCGGCTATCCTAAATTTTAAGCAGAAGGTTCTCGGCGGAACACTTCAGACTATATTAGCAGTTGGACATCACAGCCACGCCAGTAAGACCGATGGCTCCTGGTGGAGTTGGGGAGACAACTCCTTCGGGCAGTTGGGGAACGCTACGTCAGGCACAACAATGAACAGTGCGTCGCCGGTCCGTGTAAAAGGCTTATAGACGGCCAATACATCTAAAGTCTGAAGGGAAAAGGCGACGATCATGTCGCCTTTTCCGTACCCTGTATACCGGTGAACGAGTTCGAGTGAAGAAGGCTTTACTTTATAAAATTATAAATATTTCATCATTGACTGATAATTAAAAAAAAGACCTCAAGTTTTTGAAATTCAGCCCGATATCCTCACGAACTATTCTACTCCGCGTAAATGGCAAATATTTAATACATTTTATAATTCTGTCGATTTTGGAGGGGGACCATGCCTGAACGTTCGATTCTGCTTGTTGAAGACCAGCCTGATGACCAGTTTCTTACACTCAGGACCCTCAGGCAATTGAGTTTCTGCAATGTTTCGGTGGCAAACGAAGGCGAAGAGGCGCTTCGCTTTCTTCGGGATGCCAGAGAAGAAGCTGCAGGGCAAGGGCCTGCTTTTCCGGAGTTGATCATTCTTGACCTTCGGATGCCAAAAGTGGATGGCTTCGAGTTTCTTGAGGTCATCAGGTCTGACTCTGAGACCATGGATATCCCGGTGATAGTTCTCTCTTCCTCCCCCCAACAGAATGACCGAGACCGTTGCAGGGAGCTTGGTGTAATGGCATATCTGAATAAACCCCTTGAAGTGGCCGCTTTCGACAATGCCCTGCGAATGATCGGAACGGCCTGAGATTCGGATGACTATTTAAAATTACGTTTCTCTCTCACCCCTTGTCCGCTTTAATGGAATCCAGCTGGAACACTGGATTACGTCCCCCCTTCTGGCGAATATTCCGACTACCGATATTCCTGAGTAAACTGCTGCTGGATGATCCCTATGAACGGTTTTGATCATATTATCTCAGTGATGCTGAAAAATTTTCGACAGGGAACTTGACTCTGCGGAAAAATCGCGGCGTAATTTAATAGAGCAGAACAATCCGATTGCTTGCATGACCACATCTTTTCAAGGAGGAGCCCATGCCGGACACACTTATTCCCACAATTGAACAGAGGGTTTCCGCACTCGTTGAAGTTACAAGGCGAGCAATGGGTCAAGCCGTTTCCGACAAGTCCAAGTTGAAGCCGACCATTACGGTTTCAAGGGAGTTCGGCTGTGAGGCGTACCCTATGACGGAGAAGCTGAAAGCACTCCTCGAGAAGAAAACCGGTGAACCATGGGCCCTTATGGATAAGGCGCTCCTTGAGGAGGTAGCCAGAAATCATAATCTTTCCGAGGAGATTTTAAGGAATATCGGCGACAAGTCGACATTCATGGATGAGGTGATATCCACGTTTACGCCCAGATGGAAGAGCGACAAGGACTATTACCGCCTTCTTTGCCGTCATATCGTTTCGCTGGCTACCGCCGGCAATGTCATTATCGTAGGGCGTGGGGCCGCCATCGTCACCCGTTCCATGGGAAACTGCTTCCATTTCAGGATGGTGGCACCAGAGGATTTCAAAGTAAAATCAATTGCCAGACGTCTCGGGGTTCAGCCGGCTGATGCTAAGGATCTGGTTCAGAACAGGCAGAAGCAGAGGGATAAGTTTATAAAGGATTTTCTCAATACCGACGGCAGTGACCCGCACTGCTATCACATGGTTTTCAACAATGCAAAGATCCCCAGTGAAAAGATTGCTGAAACGATATTCCATTTTATGTTCTGAGGTAGTTTGAAATGAGAGTCGATCGTACAGGCGACCTCCGGTCAGAGGCCGCCTGTGGCGTTCCAGCGTTTATTTTATAAGGAAAAGGACCCTCGGTTCTGGTCTTCAAGGTTGGCCTGTCTGAGCATTTCGGCCACCTCAGAGATCAGTCTGCCAGGGGATAATTTCTCATTGCCACTTTATTCGAGTCTGTCCGCGCTGTAATGCATAAATTGTAGGCAATATTTTCAGGATTCAACTCCATTTACTAACCCAATCTCTGCAAATTGTTTTCTAGTAACCGTAACTAATCAAAATTGATACAGTTTTATGTGGTAGGTAGTTTTGGCATGTACTGTGCTAAGACATAAGTCAAATCGCAGACCGCACAACGACGTGCAATTTAATCAAACCGGCAAAGACGCCTTCTCACTTTTAGTTGAGAGGCGTCTTTTTTGTTTTAGTACGAATTTATGAAAGGGGGTATGGCAGTAGCGCAGGCAATGGGTTGTGGTAGAATATGAAAAATAATTAATCAACATCAAAGGAGAGTTGAACCATGAAAAAAACGATAATGACAATCGCTATGGCAACGACGCTGACCCTGACAGCTGCAGGCGCCGCTCTTGCAACCCCTTCGACCCAGATCTGGATTCCTTCAACGGATGTTCAGGCATACAAGACCGTTCACTTGGGCATTGACAATTACTTCAGGGCTACTGGTGTGCCCAAGTCTCCTCCTGTTGCTGGGTCCGCTAGGGACGCAAATATCTACGACATCGGCCTGACATTCGGGGTGCTCCCTTTTGAGAAATTGCAGATGGAAGTTGGTGTTGACTACTTGTCCAATGGGAATGAGCCGAATGATAATCACCCGTTGAGCGCCAATTTCAAGATCGGCACTCCGGAAGACTCTCTTTTTAAGTATTCCCCAGCCCTGGCAGCGGGGATGTATAATATTGGCTCGACTCTGTCTGGCGCAAATGCAGTTTTGACAACCTCAGGGATGAACATAGTTTATGCCCTGGCTGCCAAGACCCTCCCCGAGATAGGCAAGGTGCCGTCTTTAGGAAGGATTTCTGCCGGTTACTATCAGGGGGCAAAAAGAACTTTGGTTGACACTCGATTCGATGCGGAAAAAGCCCAAAACAGTGGTGTTCTACTTTCCTGGGACCGGACGATGACCGAGATCTCTGACAAGCTCTGGCTGGCTGTTGATTATATGGGTGGGAATAACGTGATGGGTTCCGTAAATTTTGGTGCCTCTTGGGCTTTTGCCAAGAACGTCTCCCTGATCGTAGGGTATGACGTATATAAGGAGAAGGTTTTGGCCGGTAATAACACCTTCACCACCCAGCTGGACATAAATTTCCCTTAACTCTTCCTTCATGTTATGGGGGGGTGAAAAAGCCCTCCGACTTTTTCGAAGAGACGACAACAGACCGTGCCTTGTGGCACATGATGGGAGGCAGGTATGAAACTGATTGAGGCAATAATTAAACCATTCAAGCTCGATGAGGTGAAGGATGCCCTGAACGAGATCGGCATCGAAGGGATCACGGTCTGTGAAGTCAAGGGGTTTGGCCGCCAAAAAGGGCACACGGAGCTCTACCGCGGAGCCGAATACGTTGTGGACTTTATCCCGAAGGTGAAACTGGAGATTGCCGTAGCAGACGAACTGGTGGCAAAGGTCGTGGAGACGATCCAGAATACAGCCAAGACAGGCCGCATCGGTGATGGAAAGATATTTGTTCTTGCACTGGAAAATGCGGTAAGGATCAGGACGGGCGAAACAGGGACAGACGCCATATAACGAATCAGTGATTCAAGAAATATTTGGAGGTTTAACATGAAAGCAAAACTATCGATTCTCTGGCTCGTTCTAGCCATCACCCTGGTCCTTGCACCAGCGGCACTACTTGCGGAAGAGGTTAAGGCCACTGCTGCACCAACTCAGGCAGCTGTCTCATCCGCTCAGAAAGAGGCAATCGCTGCCCCTGCTGCTGCACCGATTGCTCCGGCGGCGGCTCCGGCACCGAAAAATGTCGATCCGGTTCTCAACACCGGTGACACCGCCTGGATGCTGGTTTCTTCTGCCCTGGTTCTCTTCATGATTCCTGGCCTTGCCTTCTTCTACGGTGGCATGGTGAGGCAGAAAAACGTCCTGTCGACGATCATGCATTCATTCGTCGCAATGGGGATCGTCGGCGTTCAGTGGGCGATTATTGGATACTCCCTGGCCTTCGGCCCGGACGCCTTTATGGGGCTGGTAGGCAATACCAGCAAAGCGTTGCTTAACGGCCTTATAACCTTCAAGGACGGTAATCCGGTGTATGCTCTTTTCCAGAATGTGACCACTGAGCCCGGTGCCATCCCCGAGTATGTCTTCGCCATGTACCAGTGCATGTTTGCCATGATAACTGTTGCTCTGATCTCCGGAGCGCTGGCAGAGCGGATCAAGTTTTCTTCCTACTGTGTTTTTGTCCTCCTCTGGACTACACTGGTCTATGACCCGCTGGCCCACTGGGTATGGATGACAGATGGCTGGCTCTTCAAGAAGGGGGCCCTTGACTTTGCCGGCGGTACCGTTGTTCACCTCTCCTCTGGTATCTCTGCCTTGGCTGCGCTCATCTTCCTCGGTAAACGGCATGGCTTTCCCACTGAGCGGATGGCTCCGCACAGCCTTCCGTTGACCTTGCTCGGAGTTGGTATGCTCTGGTTTGGTTGGTTCGGTTTCAACGCCGGCAGTGCCATTGTCGGCGCCAACTGCTCCGACGCTGCAGGCGGCCTCGCCGGCCTTGCTTTTGCCACCACCACCATAGCCCCTGCCGCAGGTGGCCTCACCTGGATGATCGCAGAATGGATCCATTCCGGTAAACCCTCAGCTCTCGGCTTTGGTTCCGGTGTGGTCGCCGGTCTGGTAGTCATCACCCCGGCTGCCGGTTTCGTCCAGCCTGGTGCCGCCCTCATCCTCGGTGTCGCTGCAGGTCTGGTCTGCTACGGTGGTATCCTTATCAAAGCCAAGCTCAAGTACGACGACTCCCTTGATGCCTTCGGTGTTCATGGTATCGGCGGCACAACCGGTGCTCTGCTGACCGGCGTCTTTGCTACAGTTGGCGCAACCGGCCTGACCTCAGGAAATGTGAAACAGTTCGTCACCCAGGTGATAGCGGTTGTCGCAGCAGGCGCATATGCATTCATCGTTACGCTGGTCATAGCATTTGTTCTCGAAAAGACCATGGGTCTCCGCGTTGAGAAGGAAGACGAGATCATGGGTCTCGACCAGACACAGCATTCGGAGAGCGCTTACAACTAGTGAAACTACTCGTGCTTCAAATCCAGGGCCGCCTTTGATGGCGGCCTTTTTTTTATGCAGATTTCGGGTTCTGGGCTGACTAATAATCAGGCATATTTGGGTTATCGACTGATTGCTCTGACGGGAATCCCCATGGATAGCGGATAATGACTACTGGCACGGCTTGTGCCTCCAGTAAGTGTGAATCCATCTAATGTGCGATGGCCGGGTAGAGTGAAGCTATGGGGATAAAGGCGAGGTCTGAAATGGATTCATTTCGACATGATGGGCTGCTGGCAGAAAATCCGGGAATGGGTGACCGGTTTCTTGCGCAGCTTGCCTACAGCGAAAAAATGGCTGAACTTGGACGGCTTGCCGTGGGAGTTATCCACGAAATCAATACACCATTGTCGGTCATAGCTGCCGCTGCTCAGCTGATACTGAGGGAAGAGGGGCTTCCTGACCACGTCATAGAGCTACTGGAGCGTATCGGAAGCGAGTCTCAGCGGCTTTCTCAGATGAGCAGGGGGATCCTCACGTTTTCTCGCCTGGACAGCGGCGACATTGGTGAAGCAGACCTCAACCTTGTGGTGCGGGATGTGCTCCAGCTTCTTGCCTATGAGATTCAGAAGAGATCGATCATGGTCCGTCAGGAGTGTGACTACAGCCTTCCGCTCCTCCAGATTGACGGCGGCCGTCTCAAGCAGATATTTATTAATCTTGTTATGAACGCTCTGCAGGCGATGGAGGTAGGTGGAACCCTCACCCTCCGGATCAGCTCTCCCCGCGCAGGGGAATGCGAGATTTCGGTTGCTGATACCGGACACGGTATCCCTGAGAGCGCAATCGAACAGATCTTCGAACCGTTTTTCACCACAAAGGCGGCTGGTGAAGGGACAGGTCTCGGCCTTTATGTAACACGTGAGATCGTTCGTTCTCTGGGGGGGAGCATCAAGGTGCAGAGCCGGCCCGGCGAAGGGACATGTTTCAACCTCCGCTTTCCGATTCCTGAAGGGTAAACTATCTCTGCTTGTCTGATAAACCACTGCCAAGTATACTATTCCTTCTGCTGCAGATTGCAGGACTTTCGTAAACCGCTTTCCTGTCACGGGAAAGCGGTTTCGAGTTTTAGGGGAGACGATTATGAAAAAGTATCTGGATGTTGCCGTTGAAGCTGCCCGCCGGGCAGGTGAGCATCAGCGCAACAGGCTTGGCGACGAATTCCGTGTTGCGCACAAGGGTGCGATAGATCTTGTTACGGATGTGGACCGGGAATGCGAATCCCTGATTGTCGATCTGCTGTTGGGGAGTTTTCCTGAAAGCGATATCATTGCCGAAGAAAACGACTATGGGGAACGGCGCTCCAAAATAGCCTGGATAATCGATCCGTTGGACGGTACCACTAACTTTGCCCACCGACTCCCCTGGTTCTGTGTTTCCATCGGGCTTGAGATTGATGGAGAGATTCGTCTTGGTGTGATCTATCACCCTTGCATGGACGAAATGTTTACCGCGACTCGCGGCCGGGGTGCCTTTATGAATGACCGGCGGATAGCCGTATCCGGGAATTCCCCGCTGAAGCAGTGTATCTTGGCTTCAGGTTTCCCCTATGACCGAACGTGGGAAAACGAGAACAACCTGGAGCCGTATGCCCGGTTTACAATGGCTACGCAAGGTGTAAGACGTTTCGGTGCAGCAGCGCTTGACCTTGCGTATGTTGCGGCCGGCAGACTTGACGGATTCTGGGAGTGCAAGCTAAAGCCGTGGGATGTTGCAGCTGGTCGGTTGCTGGTGGAGGAGGCTGGTGGCAGGGTAACCGGATACGTCGGAGAGAGCTATTCGGTCTACAGCCACAGGATCCTCGCCAGCAACGGACTTGTCCATGATGAGATGCTGGCAATGCTTGAGATGAAAGAATAATTATTGTTTCCCTTACCGAGGTCGCTTGAGTCTCAAGCGCGCTATCTCCTGCAGCCGGTCAAAATAGTAGTAGACCACCGGCGTGATGTAAAGGGTCAGCAGTTGCGAGACCATCAGCCCCCCCACTACAGCAAGTCCCAGTGGACGACGTGACTCGGCTCCGGCGCCGAATCCCAGGGCAATGGGGAGGGTTCCCATAAGTGCCGCCATGGTCGTCATCATGATCGGCCTGAAACGGACCAGAGCTCCCTGGTAGATGGCATCCATGGCGCTCTTACCTTCGTTGCGCTGTGCCTCCAAGGCAAAGTCGATCATCATGATGGCGTTCTTCTTGACGATCCCCACCAGCATGATAATTCCGACAAAGGCATAAAGGTTAAGCTCCTTGCCGAAAAGCAGTAGGGTCAGGAGTGCCCCGAGACCAGCCGACGGCAGGCCCGATAGGATGGTCAGCGGGTGGATGTAGCTTTCATAAAGGATCCCCAGGACGATGTAGATCACCACAATAGAGAGAAGCAGGAGAACTGCCAGCCCTTTCGTTGACTCCTGGTATACCTGGGCTGTCCCCTGGAAACCGGTGGTGATGGTTGAGGGGAGGGTAGCAGCCTCTTTGTTGATGGCAACAACGGCTTCACCCAGGGGTGTGCCCGGTTTCAGGTTAAAGGAGATCGTGACAGCGGTGATCTGTCCCAGATGGTTCACCGAGAGCGGTCCCAACCCGCGTGATACCTTCGCCACCGCATTCAGCGGCACCTGCTGTCCGGCACTGGATCGGACATAGAGGAGTCCCAGGGAGGAGGGCTCCATCTGATATTCAGGCTGGAGCTCCATGATCACCTTGTACTGATTGCTGGGGGAGTAGATCGTGGAGACCTGGCGGGCGCCATAGGCCGAGTAGAGTGTGTTCTCAATCTGGTCGGCGGTGAGCCCCAGGGCTGAAGCGCGATTGCGATCGATCTCTAGGTTGATCTGCGGGTTCTTGATCTGCAGATCCGAGGTAACGTCCTGCAGCATCGAAATCCCGCGCAGCTTCATCTCCAACCCCGACGCCGCTTTGTAGAGCTCTTCGGTTTCGGGACACTGCAGGACGAACTGGTACTGGGCCTTTGCCAGGGTCGCTTCAAGCCGGATAGGGGGCGGGTTCTGCATGAACATCATGATCCCCGGCACACCCATTACCTGGGGACGGAGCTTCTGGATGATCTGATCGGGGTTCATCTTCCGCTGGCTGCGCGGTTTGAGTTTGATGAACATGAAACCGCTGTTTGAACCGACCCGGGTGCCGCTTGCCCCTGCGGAAGACATGAAGGCCTCGATATTAGGGTCCTGCAGCACAATGTCGGCCAGCTTTTGCTGGTGCTTCTTCATCTCCTCGAAGGAGATTCCCTGGGCACCTTCCGTTATTGCGAAAATCCCGCCGATATCGTCAGACGGCAGCAGTCCGGTCGGAATCTTCGTGAAGAGCCAGACCGTTACGGCGGTCATCGCCAAGGTCAGGATGACCGTAGTGCGTCGGTACTTGAGGATGCGTGAGAGGGAGCGCTCGTAGAGGTGGTGCATCCCGTTGAAGAAATGCTCCATGAAATTGTAGAGCCTGCCGTGGTTCTCCTCTTTGGGAGGCTTGAGAAAGCGGCTGCAGAGCATCGGAGTGAGGGTCAGCGAGACAACTCCGGAGATGAGTATGGCAAAGGTTATGGTCACCGCGAACTCGTGGAGCATCCGCCCCAGCATTCCTCCCATGAAGAGAACCGGGATGAAGACTGCTATCAGAGAGACGGTCATGGAGAGAATGGTGAACCCGATCTCCTTCGACCCCTTTAAAGCCGCCTCCATGACCCCTTCGCCATGCTCCATGTGGCGGACGATATTCTCCAGCATGACGATGGCGTCATCAACCACGAAGCCGACGGAGAGCGTCAATGCCATCAAGGTGATGTTGTTGACCGAGAAGCCGAAGCCGTACATGGCTGCAAAGGTGCCGACTATGGAGAGCGGCAGCGCAAGGCTCGGAATGACCGTTGCGGACAGGTTGCGGAGGAAGAGGAAGATTACCAGGATTACCAGGCAGATGGTAAGCACCAGGGTGAACTTTACGTCGTGCACTGATTCCCTGATGGAGTCTGAACGGTCGAAGAGGGTGTTAAGCTCCACCGAGCCCGGAAGCTGTGCCCGGAACGACGGGATCTGCCGTTTGATACTGTCCACGACCTCGATGGTGTTGGTGCCGGGCTGACGCTGAATCGCCAGCACGATGGCACGGGTCGATTTACCTTTCGTGTTGTACCATGCGGCGATCTTGTCGTTCTCTACGCTGTCGATGACAGTGCCGACGTCGCTGAGACGGACTGGCGAACCCCCGCGGTAGGCGACAATCAATGGCTTATAGGCTTCCGCGTCGTAGAGCTGGCCGGTTGCCTGGATGGTGAAGGCCTGCGTCTTCCCCTGGAGGACGCCGGTGGGGATGTTGACGTTCCCCTTGATCAGAGCTGCCGAAACTTCATCAATGCCGATCTTGCGCGAAGCCAGGGCCTTTGGATCAAGCTGCACCCTCACTGCATATTTCTGCGAGCCGAACACCTGTACCTGTGCCACGCCATTGATCATGGAGATCCGCGGGGCGATG
>JAYSLX010000197.1:0-19416 GCA_043725245.1 Geobacteraceae bacterium
TGCCTTTCGGTGTATCTTTACTGTCCATGCCATAGGTTTACCTTATACTGTCTAATGGTATATTGTCAAGCCGCCTTCTTTGTCCTTGCCTGCATCTGAATGACTTGCCCGTGTTGCTTCTTGATTCGTTCCTGTATGGCGTTCGTTACCTTTTGCATGGGTTCCTCACACCTTTCCCCCTGATTCCTCCCCAGAAATTATTGTTGCCCTTCAAGTAACTGAATAAACACCTTTTTAACGGGACTGCCCGTGAAAGCTGTTGCGCACACTAGATTTTACTAATAGTAAAATAATTTATCAAAAATAAAATATGATTGACATTTATCTAGAATGAATTATTTTATCGTTACTAAATACTATGATTGTAGAACGATGATTACCATGATTCTGTTGCGCATCTGTTCTACGAATTCCGCAAAGTCCGTTGTCAGTAAATTATTGAATTGGTAGGGGTAAGCATGCATGACTACAATATCGGAGCGAAACTTAAAGAGCTCCGCCGTGCAAAAAAACTGACTTTGCAGGATGTGGCCAAAGAAACAGGGTTTTCTACCGCACTTATTTCACAGATCGAAAACAATAATATCTCCCCTCCTATTGCCACGCTCTCCAGGATCGGCAATTTCTTTGATGTCAAGATCGGGCATTTTTTCAACGATAACGAGGAAGAATGCACCTATGAGGTGCTGAGGGGTAACGAGCGAACCGTTATTCCCAAGGTTGTTTCCCGTGACGGTACCAACCATGGCTATTTCTATGAATCTCTTTCTGTCCGCAAAAAAAACAAAAAGATGGATCCTTTTCTCCTTACACTGAACGAAAAGATCACAAACACAGACACCTACAGCCACAAGGGAGAAGAATTCATCTTTGTCATGAAAGGGGCTGCCGAACTGTTAATTGATAACAAGCGCATTGTCGTTAACGAGGGTGACAGTGTGTATTTCGATGCCAACCTCAAACACCGCCTGCTGTCAACATCGTGTGATGAAGTCAAGGTTATGGTGGTCGTGATGAGATCCCCACGGGAAGAGATCAGTATAATCGAAACAGCTTAAACCAAAGAGGAGTGGATTTTTTCCATAGGAGTTGACATGAATATTCACGAGTGCCAGGTGCTGATGAAGATTGATAAGCAGTAAACAACTGGGTGCGAAGGTAAGCTGTTATAACAACAACCAAACAGGAGAAATCAGAGCATGAGCAAAAAAATAGAGGCGCTTGACTATCATTCGATGGGGCGTAAAGGGAAAATAGAAGTAATCTCGACCAAACCGTGCCAGACGGCCGCCGATCTGTCGCTGGCTTATTCACCCGGTGTAGCGGAGCCCTGTCTGGCAATCCAGAAAAACCCCGAGGACGCCTACAAGTACACCGCCAAGGGGAACCTGGTGGCGGTTGTCTCCAACGGCACCGCTGTACTGGGGCTCGGCAATCTCGGCGCATTGGCGGGCAAACCGGTTATGGAGGGGAAGGGAATCCTCTTCAAGCGCTTTGCCGACATCGACGTCTTCGATATCGAGCTCGACACTGAGGATCCGGATGAGATCATAAAGGCCTGCCAGCTGCTGGAGCCGACCTTTGGCGGCATCAACCTTGAGGATATCAAGGCCCCGGAATGTTTCTACATCGAGGAAACCCTCAAGAAGACCATGAAGATCCCGGTCTTTCACGACGACCAGCACGGCACTGCCATCATCTCGTCAGCCGCCCTGATCAACGCCTTGATGCTGGTGGGGAAGAAGATCGAAGACATTCGCATTGTGGTTAACGGCGCCGGTGCATCGGCCAACTCCTGCGCCAAGCTGGCGATTGCCCTTGGTGTAAAGCCGAACAACATGATCATGTGTGACACCAAGGGGGTTATCTACAAGGGACGCGTTGAGGGGATGAACCCCTATAAGGAGCTCTTTGCTGCCGATACGCACTTCAGGACCCTTGAAGAGGCGGCTGCCGGAGCTGATGTGCTTTTCGGTCTCTCGGCCAAAGGGGCTTTCACTTCCGCAATGGTCGCCAGCATGGCTCCTAATCCGATCATCTTCGCCATGGCCAATCCGGATCCCGAAATAACCCCTGAAGATGCCCATGCAGTACGCGGCGACGTTATGATCGCCACCGGCCGTTCCGACTATCCCAATCAGGTCAACAATGTCCTCGGGTTTCCGTTCATCTTCCGCGGTGCTTTGGACTGTCGCGCCAGCTGCATTAATGAAGAGATGAAACTGGCGGCTGTTCAGGCTCTCGCCAAACTTGCCCGTGAAGAGGTACCTGACTCAGTCAGCAAGGCCTACGGCAATGTCAAGTTTGCCTTCGGTCGTGACTACATCATCCCCAAGCCGTTCGATCCTCGGGTCCTCCTGCATGTTGCCCCGGCCATCGCCCAGGCAGCCATGGAGAGCGGCGTTGCGCGACAGCCTATTGAAGACATGGCCAAGTACATCGAGCATCTTGAGAAAACTCAGGGTAAATCCAAAGAGATCATGCGGATGATCATCAACAAGGCCAAGAGCGATCCCAAAACAATTGCCTTTCCCGAGGGGGACAACGAAAAGATCATCAGGGCCGCCAAGGAGCTGGTCGAAGAAGGAATCGCCAAGCCGATCCTGATCGGAGACAGGAATAAGATCGTTCAAAAGATGGCCGATCTCAATATTGATCTGGATGTGCCGATCATCGACCCCAGCGACTCGGAACTGACAGAAAAATACTCCAACGAGCTTTACCTGCTACGGCAGCGTAAGGGGCTCACCCTCTCTGAATCAGGGCGCATCCTGCGTCGCAAGTCGCGCACCCATTTCGGCTCCATGATGGTGAGGATGGGAGATGCCGACGCCCTGCTGGGGGGGATTGACACACATTATCCCGAAACGATCCGCCCGGCGCTGGAAGTTGTCGGCAAACAGCAAGGCCTGGCCAGTGTGCATGGCCTCTACATGATGGTATTCAAAAATGATGTCTACTTCCTGGCTGACACGACCGTAACCATCGACCCGACTGCCGAGGAGCTGGCCGAGACCGCCATTCTGGCAGCTGAGAAGGTCCGTATGCTGGATATCGAACCACGGGTCGCCATGCTCTCCTTCTCCAACTTCGGTTCGGTCAACCACCCACAGGCCAAAAAGGTCAGACGGGCAGTGGAGATCGTCAAGGAACGCGCACCAGAGCTGATTGTGGAAGGCGAGATGCAAGCCGACACGGCCGTTGTACCTGAGCTTCTGGAAGGCTTCACCTTCTCGAAGCTCAAGAGCAATGCCAACATCCTGATCTTCCCCGACTTGAACTCGGGCAACATCTGCTACAAGCTGCTGCATCATCTGGGCGGGGCTGAGGCAATCGGTCCGATTCTGATGGGGATGAACAAGCCTATTCACGTTCTGCAACGGGGAGACAGCGTCGATGATATCGTAAAGATGGCGGCAATCGCCGTGGTGGATGTGCAGAATATCTGAGCCTACTAAAACATTACCACCCCTAACCCATATAGCTTTTATGAGGGTGTAGGGGTGGTAATGTATTGTGCCGGTACCAATCAAAAAAATAAAGAGACCTACGGGGGGAGACCTAAAGGATCAGTTGTCTCCGTGCCCTCCCTTGTTATGCTTGCGTTCCTCCTTATCGTGGCGTTTTTCCTCCTTCCGCTCACGTTTTTCTTCTCTTCGCTGCTCCTTGCGTCCTTCCTTGCCTGACCGGAAGTGTTGGCCCCGGTAGTGGTCCCGTTCACGCTCGTATGTGACGTATTCATGGTCACGATAATAACGGACCCTGTCAAGTTTATGCCTGCGAAGTCCCGGAGGAAGCTGCCTGTAATGAACCGATGCCCAGGGTCCGCGATGATGTGGCCCACGGTACCACTGGCCGCCTCTATACATGTAGTATTGGTTCCTGAGATAGAAAAGGTCATAGGGGACACCCACGGCAACATAGAAACCGAGCTGTTCCGGGTAGATAAAATCTATGTCTTCCTCTATGATTATTTCTCTCGACGGAGGTGGGGCCTGTTCCCGCACGATCACCTGTTGAGGCGGCGGTGTGCCGATATTCACGTTCAGGTCGACGCCGACGTTGCCGGCGAAAGCTGTTGCAGTGCCTAACAGCAGAATAGCCGATAAGAATGAGAAATGTTTCTGCATGAGTTCCTCCACGAAGCTCTGTTTGATGTTCACTTGGAAACTTGACTGTTTTGGTTCTGGCTCTGGCGGACGTTCAAACTGCCGCTTGATTTTAACAGTTTTACCGGTCGCTGCAAGAAATAATGGCATGGACGCTGTTACTGCTCCGTTGACGCGGGTATGGAAATAGGTGATACTTGGCATAATCATGACTTGAAGCGCCATGGATACCCGAATCTTGAGTACATCATCATCGATGACGGGAGTAGGGCCGAGTCGGTTGAGACTATCAAGAAGTACGAGAAGCATCTGGCATACTGGGTAAGCGAGCCGGATCGCGGGCAGAGTCATGCGATCAAAAGTTTACGGAGGATTTGCATATGAGTACGGGACAAGCATTGGAGCGCAGAATAGATAATGCAATGCACGAGCTTTCACTGATACGAAACGAAATCTTGATTCAGAAAATGCAGATGCTAAAGCGCAGAAAAAAACCTTTGCAATTATGGGGTGACTTGTCGAAACAGGTTGCCTCAAGCTGGGATAATGTGTCGGCTCTTCAAGAGGTAACCATGCAGAGGGAAAAAACATGGTGAAGCGCGTCACCGTCGATAGTTCCGTTATTATTTCATCCTTATTGCCACAAGAACTGCGCAATAAGGAAGCGTTGGATTTGTGGAAGAATGTGCTTGTGGGCGATTGGTTTGCAGTTATGCCATATTCGATTCTTGTGGAGGTCGTGTCAGCAATACGAAGAAGAACCGGTTCAGAAGATCTTGCCCGGCAAACCAAGAAGCAGTTGCTTTCTATCCAAAGTCTCTCTTTTGTTGTGCTTGATGATGCATCGGCTAGGAAAGCTGCCGAAATCGCTGCTATAACCGGCCTCAGAGGCATGGATGCTCTGGTTGTACAGGTGGCTAAGGAGTATAAAGCGCAACTGATATCCTTTGACAAAAAAATGATAGAGAAGGCTGGATTATGACCACCTTTCCCAAAATATCCATCGTTACCCCATCCTTCAACCAGGGGAGGTTTCTCGAGAAGACCATCTTTTCGGTTATCGAGCAGGATTACCCGAATCTTGAGTACATCATCATCGATGGCGGGAGTACTGACGAGTAGGTAGAGATCATCAAGAAGTACGAAAAGCATCTGGCATATTGGGTGAGCGAGCCGGACCGCGGTCAGAGTCATGCGATAAATAAGGGGTTAAAGGAACCGGTCTGGGTTGGGATGAATCTACTTCGAAAGCGGTACATTGGTCCATATCCCAGTAAAATTTCGACGAATAGAACAGACTATTCGCTCTCAAATTTACGAAAATCTGTCCTCAACGCACCACTCTCTCGCTACGATTCCCCAAGCCAGGCAGGTCCCTTGAGGGCGGCCGGGGAGATTTTCGGCTGGCTTAATTCGGATGACTGGTATCATCCGGGGCCGCTGGCGAAGTATACTGAAAGAGAGGTACAAAATGTCATCTACAGGTAATTTGAGAAAAATCGAAACCGAAGTCTCTCTGCTTTCTCAAGAGGATCAACTTCGATTGCTTGAACGCCTTGTGCATAAGTTGCGGACTGGTGGGACTGCTACCCAAAAAAGAGTCGGGTGGGATGAAATGTACGGTATTGCTGCAAATCGATCCGTAGGTGTTGATGCACAGGAGTATGTGAACCAATTGAGAGAAGACCGATAATGCAGCTTTCGAGACAGATAAAAAGTATATTTTTCGACACAGCACCAATTATTTACTTTGTTGAGGCGGATGCTGTTTGGGGTCCGCTTGTAAAGCAAATTGTAGACAATGCCATTTCCAACAGGGTCAGATTTATCTCTTCGGTGATCACTCTTTCTGAAGTTCTTATCAAACCTTTTTCCGAATCAGATGAAGTGCTGCAGGCGCGATTCAAGCAGTTCCTTCGTTATGGCAAGAATGTAACTCTTTTGGAAATTACTGCCGAGATTGCCGAACTGGCTGCAAAATTGAGAGGATTGTATCCATCATTAAAAGGAATGGATTCTCTTCAACTTGCAGCAGCAATTATAAGCGGTTCAGATATTTTTCTTACGAACGACAGAAAGTTGAAACAGATACTGGAAATTAAGGTAATGCTTCTTGAAGACTATAAAATGGAGCAGAACCTATGACCACATTCCCAAAAATCTCCATCGTCACTCCATCTTCAGAAGCCGTGAAAGGTGAGATGTGAAACGTGAGAGGACAAAACCGGTGATCGAGCAGGATTACCCGAATCTTGAGTACATCATCATCGATGACGGGAGTAAGGCCGAGTCGGTTGAGACTATCAAGAATGGCATGTCGGGTCAGTGTGGGTTTAAGCGGGCGAAGGGGGAGATATTCGGGTGGCTGAGTTCAGATGACTGGTATCATCCGGGGGCGCTGAAGGCATTTGCAGGAAACTGCTGAGAGGAGGTAATTAATGGCAATTACAGCGAATATTGAGAAAAAAATTATGGGGCTTCCTCCAAGGGCTCGACGCGAAGTCATCGATTTTGTCGATTTTCTTGCCTTCAAATACCAGAAAATCGATGAAGGTGTTCACGAGGATCGAAATTGGAAGCAGATGAGTGCGGCTTCTTTGGATAAAGTCTGGGACAATACGGAGGATGATGTCTACAATGAACTACTCTAAAGGGGAAGTAGTCCTCCTTCCATATCCGTTTACTGATCTCTCGACGAGCAAGGTCCGTCCCGCTGTCGTTGTCTCTTCGAACAAGGGCAAATATGCTGACCTCTTCGTTGTTCCGATAACAAGTAGGACGAGCAATCTGGGGCCGGGTGAATTTCAGCTTGCAGACTGGCGATCAGCGGGGTTGAATGTTCCTTCAGTTATTAAGCGTGGATGCGTTCTTGTTGATGCGGCGCTGTTTCGAAAAACGGTCGGAGTGATCTCATCCTTTGATTTGAAATCGCTTAATGCATCGATCAAGCTCTGGCTTGAATTGTGATATCGCCATGACCACATTCCCAAAAATATCCATCGTCACCCCTTCATTCAACCAGGGGAAGTTTCTTGAGAAGACCATTCTTTCGGTGATTGAGCAGGATTATCCTAATCTTGAGTACATCATCATCGATGGCGGAAGCACGGACGAGTCGGTTGAGATTGTCAAGAAGTATGCAAAGCATCTGGCGTATTCCGGGTCCAGATCTAAGATGATATCAAGGCGGCGAGGAATGAGGCGACGAGGCGTACACGACAGTACGTTGAGGAGCCGAAGACGAGCCAACACAGATAGCGCTTTGATATGGAATCGGAATTGGGTGAGCGAGCAGGGCCGCGGGCAGAGTCACGTGATCAACAAGGGGTTTGAAAGGACGACCGGGGAGATCTTCGGGTGATGACGCGGCACATTAAAGTTTCGTAGTCAGAAGAAGGAGGAGGAACAAAATGACACAAGCAGCTATTGTCACTATTGATCATCTTGAGGTCAAAAAAAGTGATCTTAACAGGATAAAGAATCTGTTCAAGATCACTGATAATGCAGAGGCAGTCAAGAAAGCAATGGATCTGGCATCAGGAAAAATCGAACTTGAGATGATCTTTGGGAAACACAAAAGCGTTGTAATAGAAAAGGCCTATGCTTAAAAAGCTCGTAGATACAAATATTTTCATTGATCGATTTGCATTTCCCGAGCGACATAAGGAAGTGTTCCTTTCTCTGGGGCAGATTTACATGTCTGCGGTTGTCCTCATGGAGTTGCGTGCCGGTGCTCATACAAAGTCGTCCATTAAGGCATGTCACGATCTTACGTCCTTTTTCCAAAGAGTTGATCGTATTGTAATTCCTTCCCGAAAAGACTATGAAATGGCTGGTGAAGTTCTTGCCCGGCTTCAAAGTCAAAAAGGTTATGAGATACGCAAGATGGCATCAATCACGAACGATTGTCTGATTGCCGTATCTGCAAGGTCTAACGGTGCTACCGTCTATACCCTTAATGGAAAGGACTTTACCGCCATTCGAGACGTATTCGAATTTAAACTTGAACTACTGGAAGAGAATCCGTAATCATGAACACCTACCCCAAAATCTCCATTGTCACCCCATCCTTCAACCAGGGGAGGTTTCTCGAGAAGACCATTCTTTCGGTCATCGAGCAGGATTACCCGAATCTTGAGTACATCATCATCGATGGCGGGAGTGGGGCCGAGTCGGTGGAGACTATCAAGAAGTACGAGAAGCATCTGGCATACCGGGTAAGCGAGCCGGAACGGAGCCTGTAATGAGACATACAACAGAGCAGCTAATCGGATTCCTGAGAGAACACAAGGCGGCCTTCGAATCGGAATTCAGCGTTACAAAGCTTGGAGTTTTCGGTTCATATGCCCGCAAAGAGGCTCACGAAGGGAGTGATATCGATATTGTAGTCGAGCTGGGGAAGCCGGACCTTTTTTCGCTTATAGGCGTCAAGCAGGCAGTAGAAGATGCTTTTGAGATAAAGGTCGATGTGGTAAGGCTCCGCAAGACAATGAATGAGGTATTGAGGAAGCGTATAGAGAAGGACGTTATCTATGTATGATCTGGAGCTGGTTATTGAAGACCTGCGTCATATTGCCTGGTCACTTGACCAGATCATGAAAAGATTTGCATGTGTAACCTCAAGTGATGATTTTATGAAAGATGATGCCGGCCTGGAAAAGCTGGACGGCATCTGTATGCAGCTTATGGCTGTGGGGGAAACACTGAAGCATATCGATAAACTGACGGACTCGAAATTACTTGTCGCCTATCCTGAAATTGACTGGAAGAAGGCAAAGGGGATGCGCGATATAATAACTCACCACTACTTCGACATTGACAGTGAGACCATTTTTGCTGTCTGCAAGGATCATCTGCCAGTAATACATAGTGTGATCGAAAGGATCATTAATGATGTCGAGCAGGGTAGAATAATCGAAATGGTGAAATGTGAAGAGTGAATTACCCAAAATATCCATAGTCACCCCATCATTCAATCAGGGGAAGTTTCTCGAGAAGACCATTCATTTCGCGGACGAAAACAATCGTATGCTCCATGTGATTCATGACAATTAAATTCTCAATCGTTACCCCATCATTTAATAGAGCAACTTATTTGAACCAGACAATTGAAAGTGTGGTGAGCCAAGCTGGTGATTTTGAGATAGATTACATCATCCAGGATGGCGGATCCGGTGAAGAGGTCATTTCCATTTTCAGACATTGGGAGGATGAAATAGTTAGCGGTAGATTTTTGCCCAGATGTAAGAAGCTTTCATTTCGCTGGTTTTCAGAAAGAGACAATGGGATGTATGATGCTATCAATCGGGGCTTTACCCGAGGGAATGGCGACATCATGGCATGGATCAATACTGATGACATGTACCACCCTTATGCATTCCAGACGATTTCGCAGATCATGATGTCACACCCCGACATCCACTGGTTTACCGGAATTCCCAATTCGTACAATGAACAAGGGTCGCAGTGCGGCATGGATCTGTTCCCCAATGCCTATTCCCGGGAGTTTCTCCGGCGGGGGTATTATGACGTCAAGTTCCTGCCCTACGGTTGTAACTGGATTCAGCAGGAATCGACCTTCTGGCGCCAATCGTTATGGAACAGTATCGGTGGCACTCTTGACACTACGAAAAAATATGCAGCTGATTTTTATCTCTGGCAGAAATTTGCCGAGCATGCGGATATGGTAAAAGTCTATTCACTGCTTGGCGGATATCGCTGCCACGATGACCAGATAACAGCAAGCCCCGAGAAATATCGCAATGAACTGGAGGGGATTGACGCCCCGCCAAGGGGGCTGCGTCATTTCCGGTATCTCGTGTCAGTATTCCCTTTGTCGAAGCGGTTATTCTATACGAATAGTGGTGGTGGTCTTTTCCCGCTTCTAGGGCTCAAGTGGGATTGGATGGTCGGCAGAACGGTTCGGTGGTCATTTTCTGAAAAGAGATGGGTGATACAGCTTGAAGAAATCATGTAATACCATTTTCCCCTTAGATAAAAAGGTAGCGATTTATTCCTTCGATGTCTTTGACACTGCGTTCGTCCGTCGTTGGGCAAAGCCTCATGATCTTTTTTATTTCCTTGAAAAGGAACTGGTTGCAGAGGATGAGTGCTGGGGTGGTTTTGCAGAACAGCGCATAGCTGCAGAATTGGACTTGAGAAGAAAAGTCGACTTTGCATCAGAAGTTACCATTGCGAATATATATGGTTTATTGTCAACCAGATGTAACCTTACCGCTGGTCAAGCCAACAGAGTCATGGACCGGGAACTGCTGGAAGAGAAGAAAAGTATTCAAGCAAACCCTGAAATGAAGCGGCAGATCGACATCCTCAGGGGTATGGGAAAGAGAATAGTTTTCATAACCGATATCTATCTCCCCAAGGAATTCATTTCATCGCTTCTTACGGAACATGGCCTGCTTCTCGAACATGACGGGCTGTATGTGTCATCCGAGATCGGCGTGCTGAAAGCGACAGGAGCCATGTATGATCATGTTTTAAAGGCAGAGCAGTGTACCAGGGAAGAGATCTTTCATGTCGGTGACAACAGGGAGTGGGATTACAATGTCCCGCAAAAGAAGGGGATAAAGGCTTTTTGTTATGAACGGACAAGGCTGACCCGCTACGAAGAAAATATCATTTTATCTAACATTCTCGATCCTTTGACCCGATCGCTTCTTGCCGGTGCGATGCGAAGTGTACGACTTGCATGTCCCTACGATGATGACCACTTCAGGACGATATGGGATGTGACAGCCAATGTGTCCGGCCCGTTGATGGTCGGGTATGTGAAATGGATACTTGATCAGGCAGTTAAGATGAATCTGAAAAGGCTCTATTTTTTGTCTCGTGATGGGCAAGTTCTCCTGAAAATTGCTGAAATCATTAAGCAAGCACTAGGTTATGTGCTGGAATTGAATTATTTATGCGTATCACGGCAGTCTCTATTGGCTCCTGCCTTGACTGAGATCAATGATGAGGAACTTGAGTGGATAATGGCTCCAACTTCTTTTCTGAGTATTCGACTGGTTTTTAGACGAATGAATTTCGAACCCGAGGAGTTTAATCATCTTCTTGCCGAATATGGATTATCTCCTGAGAGATTCGATGTTCAAATTACAGTGGAAGAATTAAAGTCTCTAAGAAATCTGCTTAAGGACATTCGAACGTCACAACGTATATTGTCGCGATCAGAGAGTGCTCGTTTAAATCTTGTCGGTTATCTCCGTCAAGAAGGGGTAACATGTGATCCACGTTTCGCAATTGTAGACATAGGTTGGAATGGTACCTTACAGCGTTCGATAAGCCGTATTCTGGATAAAGCTGGTTTTGGGTTTCCCGTCAGAGGATTTTACTTCGGTTTGCGTCGAAAACTGCGTTTCAAGGAAACGGATGAATTGTACGCTTATTTCTCTTCTCCTGACACGCCTTCTTCCATCGAATCTAAGGTTTACATCATACCAATGATTGAGCTCTTCACATCTGCTGACCATGGAGTTGTGCTTACACATGAATCGAATAAAGGGGCCTTTCGTCCGGTTCTTAAATTGGCAGATAAAAATCTTGTTGTCGAGTGGGGTGTATCAATTCAGCATGAGGCGATGGAGGCGGTTACAAGATATATGATGAGACATTTTACGAAAGATTTTAACACAAACGATATATATGTTGAATTATTTCAAGAAAATTTATCATTTTTCATGATTAAACCATTTATAACTGAAGCCTCAGCGTACGGTTATTTTCCTATATATGAAGAGCAAGGTGACTCGTACTATAAAAAACTAGCTAGTAAATACAGTATTATTGAATTGCTTCTACATAAATTCAGAGGGTATAGACATCATCATAACGAATGGGCATGTGGATCACTTGCTATGTCTAGTAATATTATCAAAAGAATAATCGGCCTAAGATGACTAGTTTTGCAGATTAAACAGGAGACAAAGATGTTAATGTTGAATGTCGGCTGTGGGTCAATATATCATAAAGACTGGATTAATTTAGATTGTAACCCAGTTAATAATGAAGTTAAGTGCTTAGACATAAAAAATCCGCTACCATTTGAGGATGCTTCTGTCGACGTGTGTTATAGTTCTCATGTCATAGAACATCTTAAACATGATGAAGCGGTTAACTTTATCAATGAACAATATAGAGTGTTAAAACAAAGTGGTACAATGAGGATAGTTGCTCCAGATCTTGAAGTGATATGCAGAAACTACTTGAAGTTTCTTGAAGTTTTGTTATCTGGAGATAGCGCCTGTGAATTTAAGTACGAATACACAATGCTTGAGTTATACGATCAGGTCGTAAGAGATGTGAGTGGAGGTGAAATGTTGAAGCTGTGGCTTTCTGGACGGATATCTGATTCTGATATGGAATTTGTTGTTGAACGACATGGTAAAGAGGCTGAGAATATAATATTTTTTTTAAAAAACAATAAAAGTATAATTTCAAAAAAAGATAAAAATTATAATTTATCAAATATAATTGTAAAAATTAAGCTAGTTATAGTTGAAGCTACAATTAAATATCTACTCGGAGAAAAACATGTATATTATTTAAGAAGTGGAATTTTTAGAAATTCTGGAGAAATACATTACAAAATGTACGACAGATATAGTTTGAGTAAATTGTTATCAGATGCGGGCTTTTTGAATATATTATCATGCAAGCCCAATGAAAGTAAGATAATAAATTTTACAGATTATTGCCTTGAATGTATTGATGGTAAACAGAGGAAACCGGATTCTTTTTATCTAGAAGCAGTCAAGGGTTGAAAAAAGGACAAGTATGAGAAGCGTTCAAATCAATACTTTTGATATTTCCGGCGGGGCTGCAAGAGCTGCTTTTAGGTTACATAAGGGGCTGCTTAACTCAGGAATTGACGACTCCATGTTGGTGAGGTTTGCTAAACTACGGGACAACAGGGTCGTAGAAATTAGCGATAGTAGCATTGAGCCAATCAAGCTCAAGGAATTAAAACCCTGCGAACTTATTCAACGAGTATCTATTGACAGTCATCGTACAGGAATAAGTAATACCGTCTTTACCTTTCCATATCCTGGGCTAGACGTTTCTGCTGTTCCACGAATAGTTGAAGCTGACATCATTAATTTGCACTGGGTCACATATTTCCTCTCAGTTACGACACTAGGCAAACTCTTTTCTCTTGGTAAGTCACTTGTCTGGACTTTGCACGATCAGTGGCCATTTACAGGAGGTTGCCATTATTCGGCAGGTTGCAATGGGTTTCAATCCGACTGCTTACGGTGTCCACAACTCTCCGATGACAGGTTTGAGCTTGCCAATGCAGTTTTGCGAGACAAGATAGAATTCTTCCGGGGAGCTAACCTGACGATCGTCACCCCGAGCAAATGGCTCGCCGAGAATGTCCGGAAAAGTTCTGTTTTCAAAGGGTGTCGTGTAGAGATAATTCCTAACTCCATAGAAACTGACATGTTCTATCCTGTCCAAAAATCAGAGGCGAAAAAGGCTTTAGAAATTCCTGCAGATGGGGTTGCGATACTTTTCTGCGCCGAGATTGGCAATGAGATCCGCAAGGGATTCAGGCTGTTTGTCGAGTCGATCCGCGAATGTGCCAACCATCCTGAAATTCGCAAATTATCGGATGAGGGGAAATTTGTGCTGCTTTGCATAGGAGAACCCAATGATGAAATCAACAGCCTGGGACTGCCGGTAAAATCTCTCGGATTTGTGACTTCTGATGAAAAGATGAGATCGGCATACTCTGCCGCAGACCTTTATGTGCTGCCGTCATTAGAGGATAATCTGCCGAATACAATGCTTGAGTCTATGGCCTGTGGTACTCCTGTAGTTGCTTTTAAAGTAGGTGGCATGCCAGACATGATCAAACCGGGTGAAACTGGTTTTCTCGCCCCAGTAGGGGATGTTGATGCAATGGCAGAACTGATTCAGGAGATTATTCTGAATGATGCCTTAAGAACAAAGATGGCGGATAATTGCCGAACGCTGATTGTTAAAGAGTATGGTTTGGAGGTCCAGGCCAAGAGGTATGCCGCACTGTATGAGGATTTGGTTAATGGGGTTAATGCAAAAAATTATGATAAATCTGCTATGCCAACTGAATATTTGGCAAAAATGGATTACACGTTTGGGCCAAACACCGAAAGGATATACAAAGATCTTGTCAGAACTGCATTTATGCAGTTGCCGCTGAGAAAGAAGGTAAATCAGATAGTAGAAGTATTTATGCATATCTATTATTATTTGCTTAATTTCTTCTATCATTTTTCGAAAAATATTTTAAAATACCCTCTTAACAGAGCATACCACTTATACAAGCGTATTATTAAGTAGTATATTTTAACTTATTTGAAGTATTTCTTGGAGGCTAATGTATAAATATATAGCTGTTGCTTGTACTACAGCTCATTAAACAAAGTAAATAGCAATAATATAGCCTATCATTGACTGTCAACTTCTGTTGAGATAATAAGTTGTTTTTTGCAGAAATGGAAAATGAAACCAATAAATTTGCTCTCACCGTTCTGTGAAGATTCTACCAGGGCAGAATCTTCGTCAATAACAGCTCAAATGGCTTCAGCTTGAAAACTGTTCAGATCAATAAAGCCGATATATCAGGCGGTGCCGCCAGAGCTGCTTTTCGCTTGCACAAGGGACTGCTGGACGCCGGCATTGACGACTCCATGGTGGTGCGGCTTGCGAAGCTTGCGGACAGCAGGATAGTTGAGATCAGCGACAGCTGCATCGAGCCAGTGCGGATGACGGAAGTGAAGCCATGTGACCTAATTCAGCGGGTCCTTATCGATGGGCATCGCACAGAAATCAGTAATACCAACTTCACTTTTCCGTATCCTGGCCTTGATATAACTGCAGTTCCCCAGATAGTTGACGCCGACCTCATCAATCTGCACTGGGTCAACTATTTTCTCTCTCTCACGACGCTTGGTAAACTGTTTTCTCTCGGTAAACCGGTTGTATGGACTTTGCACGATCAGTGGCCTTTTACTGGCGGTTGTCACTATTCTGCTGGATGCAACGGGTTTCAGGAGGACTGCTTGCGTTGTCCCCAACTCTTCGATGACAGGTTTGGGCTTGCCACGGCAGTATTGCGGGATAAGATCGAACTTTTTAAGGGGGCTGATCTGACGATCGTCACGCCGAGCAGATGGCTCGGCGAAATTGCGAAGAAGAGTGCCCTCTTCAAGGCGCTGCGCGTGGAAGTGATCCCGAATGCGATCGAAACCGATATCTTCACCCCGGTCGCCAAAGGAGTGGCAAAAAAAGGGCTGGGACTGCCGGAAGATGGCATTGCCCTGCTCTTTTGCGCCGAGCGCGGCAACGAAAAGAGAAAGGGGTTCAGGGAGTTTGTCGAAGCAATACGCTTCTGTGCCGATCAACCCGCAATCCGGAAACTTTCCGCAGAGGGTCGCTTTGTCCTCCTCTGCATCGGCGAACCTGATGACTCAATGAGCACGATTAATCTGCCGGTAAGGTTTTTAGGATATCTCAATTTCGATGACGAGATGAGGCAGGCTTATTCCGCAGCTGATCTGTATGTTCTCCCTTCCCTGGAAGACAATCTGCCCAACACGATGCTGGAAGCCATGGCCTGCGCAACGCCGGTGGTCGCCTTTGACGTCGGGGGGGTGCCGGATATGGTGGTTCCTGGCCGGACAGGGGTGCTTGCACCATTTGGAGATACGGCGGCTCTGGGAGCAGCGATCATGGAGATGATACTGGATAAAGACACCAGGGAGAGACTCGGTGCGAACTGCCGCACCTTGGTTGAAACCGAATACACCCTTAACCTGCAGGCGACCAGATACGGCGAACTCTATGCCGAACTGGTCAGGAATGCCGCAGGGAATAAGGTGAACAGGCAGATACGAACATCAGTTTATGCGGTACGGTTGGACTATTCTTTCGGTCCTTTTGTGGGGATGATTTACAAAGATCTTGTGAGGACGGCGTTTAAACAACTGCCGGTGAAGGAGAAGATCGGACGAATTGTTGATGTGGCTGGCCATTTGTACAATTTTGCGCTGAACAGGGTGTCTCAGCTGGTAAAGTCACTGGAAAAAAGATAAGTAGGTAGGCCGCTATTGGGTAGAGGAATTTATCGTCAAGGTGTTTATGGGGAAAGAGATAGTTACAAGATTGCTACTTCCTCGCGGGAAAATATCGTTTCTGTATGAAGTGGTTCAGGATGGTACGTTGCTGGATGTCGGCTGTGGCAATGATTCTCCGTTGCGGGTCAAGGGCGAAAGGCCTGATATCGTCTACTATGGCATAGATGTTTGTGATTACAGACAATCTAAGGATATAACACAGCATGTTGAGAGTTATACGGTAACTACTCCGGAATTATTTGCTGAGGGAATAGCCTGCTACAGGGGATTCTTCGATGCGGTGATCTGTTCTCATAATCTGGAACATTGTGATGATCCGGATGCGGTCCTTCTTGCGATATCAGGCTCTATGAAAGCAGGCGGCAAGCTCTATCTTTCATTTCCGTGCGAAGAGAGTGTCAATTTCCCGAGTAGAGCAGGTTGTCTCAATTATCATGACGATCCCACTCATAAGGGTGTTCCTGATTTCTCCAAAACAGTGAACATCCTCAAGGGGCAAGGTTTCAGAATAGATTTTTCAGTACAAAGGCACCGTCCTCCGCTTTTGTTTTTACTCGGATTCTTCCTTGAGCCACTGGGGATGGTGTTGAAACAGAATATGCCACTTGGCGCAACCTGGTCATATTATGGCTTTGAATCAGTCATCTGGGTGACTTGCGAACGTTAGCATGATACAAATCATCCCATAATCATATTATAAGTTGCTGACAATAGGTCCCATCGATGCTGGAAATTTCTGCGAGTTCTTGCCTGACGGTATCAGTCGTCACCCCCTCTTTCAACCAGGGTTGCTTTCTTGCGCAAACCATGGAAAGCGTTCTTTCGCAGGAGGGCGATTTTCTTCTCGATTATCTGGTCGTCGATGGCGGATCGACCGACGAATCGCTGGAAGTTATCAGGCGCTATGAAGAGGCAATCGATTCGGGCTGTCATGAGATCAGGTGTGCTGGCATCCGCTTCCGTTGGGTGAGCGAGCGGGACAACGGTCAGGCTGACGCCATTGCCAAGGGGTTCCGGATGGCGACTGGGGATATCCTCTGCTGGCTGAATTCCGACGATATCTTTTATCCAGGAGCGTTACAGATAGTTGCCGGGCATTTTGCCGCTGATGAGGAGTGTGGTTGCTTGTATGGCCGGACGATGTACACTGACGAAGATGGCACCTTCATCAGTGAGTACCCGACGCAAACGTTTGATTTGAGTATCCTGCCGGTCCGCAATTTTATCTGTCAGCCTGCTACGTTTTTTAAAAGATCGGCTTACGAGGCGGTGGGTGGGGTGGATCCAACTCTGCGTTACAGCATGGACTACGACCTCTGGATACGGATGACGAAGGTTGCCCGGTTTTGTTACCTGCCGGAACTGCTGGCCACCTACCGGCTGCACACTCAATCCAAGAGCGTTTCTCCTGCCGAGTCGGTGGCGAACCATGCCGAAGGGCTCGCCACAACAGTCCGCCACTTCGGGTGGGCACCGGTGAGCAAGGTGTATGGTTACTGCTCCTTTTTCGCCTTGCATTCTCTTCCTGCACCATTCAACCGAGTGAAATTAATACGGGGAATCGTCGCCGCCATGCATACGGTTTTTAAATACCTTCATCTTAACCAGGGGATCAATCTGAACGATTTGAGGGTTCTGAGTTTAACCAATATCTGGAAATTCCTGTCCGGCTGGGAGGATGTGCCGGTCAAGGCAGGTAAAACCAAGGAGTCCCCGAAAGGACAGGCGGAGTAAGGTGGCATTCAATCTCAAAGACCTCGAACATGGATATGGACTGAACAAGCCGACAATCGCCGTCCTGGTCTTTGTCTACTGCTGTTACCTGTTTATTCTTGACGCAATTTTATTTCTTTTTCCCTCAGGTAGATCTGTCGAAATCGTGAAGAAGCGTGTTCTGGTCATCAAGCTTGACGCCATCGGTGATTTTATCATCTGGCTCGATTTTGCGCGGGGACTGCGTGAGTTGTACCCTCCTTCGACCCATGAACTGACGCTTCTTGGAAACTGTGCCTGGACGGCATTAGCCGAGACAATCCCCTCTTTCGACAAGGTTATCGCGGTCGACCGGATGACCTGCATCCTGAACCCTTTGTACCGCTTCAAATTGATGCTGCAGGTGCGGCGGACCGGATTCGATGCTGTCATCGATCCGACCTTTTCCCGCGAATTTCCATTGAGTCCTTCAATCGTCCGTGTCTGTGGAGCGGCAGAGAGGCTCGCACCGAAGGGGGATACCTCAAACCAGCGGCCATGGCAGAAGCGGCTTTCAGACGGTTGGTACTCCAGATTGCTTGATTCGGCCGGCTCGCAGTTGATGGAATTGCAGCGCAACGCAGAATTCCTTCGTGCCCTCGGGCACAATGATTTCCGTGCCTCTATCCCTTCGCTGTCTGGGCCGTATGTGCAGGTTGAGAAGCCTGAGGAGCCCTATTACATAATCTTTCCCGGTGCGGGCTGGGTCAATCGACAGTGGCCAGTGGAAAACTTTGCGGCTATTGCCTCCCGGCTGCACCAGGCCACTGGCTGGAGGGGACTCGTCTGCGGCGGACCGGGTGAAAAGGGGCTCGGCCATAGACTCGTCGACTTGTCCGAAGCACCATTGGAGGACTGGACCGCCAGAACCACGCTGGTCGAGCTCGCCTCACTCATTGCAGGTGCCCGTCTACTTATTGGCAATGAGACAAGTGCCGTGCATCTGGCCTCAGCAGTATCGACTCCGGCACTGTGCATCCTCGGTGGAGGCCACTTCGGCCGCTTCGTGCCGTATGATACGGATCAGGAGACCGACCGAGCCGTTCCGCTTCCTGTCTATTACAAAATGCCATGCTATGGCTGCAACTGGGTGTGCATATATCCGATCAAAGGGGAGCAGCCCGTCCCCTGCATCGCAAAGATCACAGAGGAAGCGGTGTGGGATGCTGTACGCCTGTCAACGGTCCAGTGAAAATAGGGAGGGCAGGGGGGTCAGACTTTCTGCTTTTTCAGGACGAAACGCAGTGACCGTTTATTAAAATCCTGCGGGCAAGAATGATACCCTTACACCCTTTCCACAATCTCCCCCTGCCGTGGCGCGACCTCGATAATCGCTGAAGAATCGTCTGAATAATTAATCTTGCCCTTCGATTGTCGTATGATAGTATACGTAGTATGTAAGTCGTATGACGTAC
>JAYSLX010000198.1:0-2071 GCA_043725245.1 Geobacteraceae bacterium
GCAGGTCAATTCCGCCATGTTCGAGGTTGCGCTCTGCGTCATGGCCTACACTACGGTTCTGGCCATAGAATTCCTGCCTGCTCTCTTTACCACGCTTGAGAAGACGAAATGGGAGAATGCGCATATCATCCGGGACTGGCTCCACCCCAGAATCGCACCGGGTCGGGATGCCATGCAGCAGAAGCTCGACTTTGTGAAACTGGGCGCGGCCTGGCTTAAGCCACGGCTCGACAAGGTACTGATTTTTATCATCGTGCTGGGGATGACCCTTCCAACCATGCATCAGTCCTCGCTCGGATCTCTGCTGCTGATCGCCTCGACCAAGCTCCACCCCCTCTGGTACACCGGTTTCCTGCCGCTCCTCTTTCTGATCAACTGCATGTACATCGGCTTCTCCATCGCCATCCTCGAATCGGTGATATCCTGTTATGCCTTCAAACGGCCTTTCGAGACCAAGGAACTCTCGGGCCTGGCAAAGATAATCCCCTGCCTGACGATCATCTGGCTCAGCGTAGTGATAGGAGACCTTGCCTGGCGGGGACAGCTTGCAGTCGCTCTCTCCTTTGACTTCTACTCCCGCTTCTTCCTCCTGGAGTTCTTCCTGATTGCTACCGGCTCGTTCCTGCTCTTCAGCAGCCGCAGGCGGGAGTCTATCCGCTGGCTGTTCGTCTCGGCATCACTGATTGTTGTCGGAGGGGCGCTGTACCGATTCAATGTCTACCTGATCGGATTCAACCCCGGCAAAGGGTGGCATTACTTCCCGGCATTGGCCGAACTTATGATCACCGTCGGAATCGTGGCATTCGAGATCCTCGGATACCAGGTTATTGTAAAGATACTTCCGGTCCTGCCCCGCCTTCACACCAGGCAGCAGCTCGATGCTGTGGTGCATGGGGCGACTGAAAAGGCGTAAAACTCATTTCGATTCTGACTCTCAAAATGGAGGAAACATAATGGCTCGCATTACCCTTGACCCAATCACCCGCATAGAAGGACACCTGAGAATAGATGTGGAAGTAAACGGCGGCGCAGTTACCAATGCCTGGTCTTCCGCACAGATGTGGCGCGGCATCGAGACCATCCTGCAGGGACGCCCGCCCGAAGACGCCTGGATCTACGCCCAGCGCTTCTGCGGGGTCTGCACCACGGTTCACGCCATATCGTCCATCCGGTCGGTGGAGCACGCCCTCAAGGTGGAGGTGCCGCTCAACGCCCAGTACATCCGCAATATCATCATGGCCCAGCACTCGGTACAGGATCACATCGTCCACTTCTACCACCTGTCGGCGCTCGACTGGGTTGACGTGGTTTCCGCCCTTAAAGCCGACCCGAAGAAGACCGCTCAGGTCGCCCAGAGCATCTCGGACTGGTCCGGCAACAGCGAAACCGAATTCAAGGCGGTGCAGCAGAAGCTCAAATCCTTTGTCGATACCGGCCGACTCGGTATCTTTTCCTCTGGTTACTGGGGGCACCCTGCTATGAAGCTCTCGCCCGAGGTCAACCTGATGGCCGTTGCCCACTACTTAAAGGCCCTGGACTACCAGCGCAAGGCAGCCCAGGCAGTAGCAATCCTCGGCGGCAAGAATCCGCACATCCAGAACCTCTGCGTCGGCGGCGTGGCCACTGCGATCAATATGGAAAACCTGGCTACGCTCAACATGGAGAGGATCGCTGCGCTACGCGCCCTTATGGAAGAGACCAGGGACTTTGCCCAGAAGGTCTATTATCCGGACATGGTCGCCATCGCCTCTGCCTACAAGGAGTGGTTCAAATACGGTCGCGGCGTAGTAAACTACCTGGCAGTGCCGGAGATGCCTGAAGACACGAAGAACACTAAGTTTGCCATCCCCGGAGCCATCATCAACAACGCCGACCTGAAGGGTGCGCGACTGATAACCAACCATCAGGATCTCGACCTTATCGCCAACATCAAGGAGAACGTTTCCCATGCCTGGTACGAAGGGGACGGAACCCTTCACCCCTGGGACGGAGAGACAAAACCGAAGTACACCGATTTCCAGGAAAACGGCAAGTACACATGGTGCAAAGCGCCTCGCCTGAACGGCAAGGC
>JAYSLX010000199.1:0-6742 GCA_043725245.1 Geobacteraceae bacterium
GCGCGTGAACCGGTGATCTTCCCAAATGGAACATATCAATCTGTGAGTGTGAAATAGTTTTTGTCGTCATGACTCTATACACTTTTTCATACCCAAAGGCAATTTTCTCTAATTCATCGATTTTTCTGATTTTAACCGTAATTATCATGCGATTCAGTCGAAATTCAAAAAGTTCTCTGGCTCCAGCACAAGGGCACTGTCAAAACCGTTAAAAGCCATTCTGTCAGTATTGACATCGCAACTGTAAGGGCAATAAGGCAGATTATCCTTTCATAAATGACTTGATTGTTAAAGGTTATGCTATTATTCTTTAATAACAAACTTCCTTGTTAAAGGATAAGCATGAAAAAGTCCGATCTATGCGCGGAGTATCAAAAGCGACTCGTTCCCCTTGAGGAATATCCAGGCGCTTTTGCTCTGATACCGCCGCCAACACCACTCCATATCCAATTGCCAGGACTGCACAACGAAGTGACTCTTGCCCACGAAGCATTGGGGAAACTTCAGGCCCTGTCATCAAGACTACCGAATCCCAACCTTCTTACCAGAACACTTGACCGCAGGGAAGCAGTACGCAGCAGCCAGATCGAAGGCAGCCATTCCGGGGTTGATGACGTGCTTATATATGAAGCGACTGGGGATGATAATGGACTCCCCCCAGATGTCCAGGTGACGCTTAACTATGTCAAGGCACTCGAATATGGACTGACTCAGATCAACAGCAACGGTAAAGCTGCTCTGAACACCCTATTAATCAAGGAACTTCACGCTCATCTTATGGACGGGGTAAAAAGTTTTACAGGGACTCCTGGAGAATTCAGAAAGAAGCAGAATTGGATCGGCGGGTTAAAGATATATCAGGCCAGATTTGTGCCACCACCGCATACCAGTTTACAGGAATGCATGGATGATCTTGTTCAACTGCTTCAATATGAGCCAAAAGAAGAGGACCAATTTGAAATCCCGATTATTATTCGCATGGCAATTGCCCACGCCCAATTTGAAACAATCCATCCTTTCAGTGATGGCAACGGCAGGGTAGGGCGGTTAATACTGCCTCTCATGCTCGCTGCTGAAAAATACCCGCCTGTGTATATTGCTGGCTTCCTAAAAGATAACCAGCAAGAATATTATGATTCACTCTTCCAAGTGCAGACTCGTGGAAATTGGGTGGAATGGGTAAAGTTCTTTGCGGAAGGAGTCCAGGCGGCGTGCCAGGAATCAATCCGGACAGCCCTGGCACTAGAAGCGCTATTAATCGAATGGAAAGACCTAGTATCAACCCTACGGTTGCGTTCTGACTCAGCAGTGCGCAAATTTCCTGACATACTGATCGGCGCCCCGGTAGTGACCGCCAGGCAGGTACAGGCCTCGCTTCACATATCTTTCCCGGCTGCCAGTAATGCCCTTAACATCTTGGAACAGCATGGAGTTCTGGAGCAGCCAAAACAGCAACAGCGAAACCGACTATTTGTTGCAAGAAGGGTTATAGAAATTCTGGATCAAAAGTCCGCATAAAGGAAAAGGGGTCAAGTCGTGCTTTGCCACTTCGTTGGTTCAGCTTTTTTGAGCCTACGCCGAGGGAAATCCTCCGGCCTATCTTTGTTTATAAATCCGACTCACACTTCCCGTAGCCCGCCCTTTCTCGTAAACCTGTACCCCACCCCTCGCACGGTCTGGAAATAGACCGGGTTTGCCGGATCCGGCTCGAAGTATTTCCTGAGCCGGACAATGAAGTTATCGAGCGTACGGGTTTCGGCATCGGTTGCATAGCCCCAGACCCTCTCCAGGAGCTCTTTTCGCATGACCGCTTCCCCCTCTTTCTGGAAGAAAAGTGCCAGCATCCTCACCTCAAGGTCGGTCAGGTCTATCTCTCCCTGGGCGGTACGGGCATGGTAAGAGAGGAGGAATACCTCGTTGTCGCCGAAGCGGTAGGCCTCTTCCACCGGGTCGGGACGATACCAGGCAGAGCGGCGGAGCATCCCCTTCACCCGGAGCAGGAATTCGTTGAGGCTGAACGGCTTGGTCAGGTAGTCGTCGGCACCGCTCTCAAGGCCGGTGATCCTGTCTCTTTCGTCCGAACGGGCCGTAAGCATAAGGACCGGCACCTTTGAATCTAAACGTCTGACCTCGCGGCAGACGGCAAAACCGTCCATGCCGGGGAGCATCACATCAAGGATGACAAGCGAAAAACGGTCGATGTTCAGCCGCTCCAATGCTTCTTCTCCACTCTCCACATGGCTCACTCGGTACTCTTCCAGTTCCAGATTGAAGCAGATCCCCCGCGCCAGGTTGATCTCGTCCTCGACAAGCAGGATATGCGGTTTTTCCTCGTCCATGTTTAGAACCCGTGAATCGTGGAGTATGAAACGTGATACGAAAAGTATCTATCGTGCCTCAGTTGTCTCTTGCCAGCGGCAGGGTTATGGTGAAAGTGCACCCCTTCCCGGGTCCTTCGCTTGTGGCTTCCACCTTCCCCCCATGTTCGGCAACTACCTGCCGTACAATGTAGAGGCCCAGTCCGGTGCCGCGGATGTTTTCGCCTGACCGTCGGACCCGGAAGAACATTCGGAATATCTTTTTCAGATACTTCTTGTCGATTCCCATCCCCTTATCCTGGAAGGTCAGGATGCAGGTTCCCATGTTGCGGTGCAGGGCAACTCGAATTTCCGGAGAGACCGGCGAATAGAGCATGGCATTTTCAAAGAGGTTCCTGAGTGCCGATTCCATCTCATCAGCATCTGCCGCCACATGCAACCCGTCCTCTATTTCCAGTGTCAGGCTACCACCTTCCGGAAGCAAAGATCGTTTTCTCTCAAGGTAGTGGTGTACAAATTCCGAAAAATCGATAACCGGAAAAGGGGCTGATTTTTGGCGATCCTCGAGGCGAGCTGCCATCAGCAGGTTGTTGATGAGCGCATGGAGACGGTCTGTGTCGGCCAGCATGGTGTCGAGGAAGCGCTCAAGCTTTTCCCGGGGCGGCTTCCTGAGGCGGATCGTCTCAAGGTGGAGCTGGATTGAAGCTAAGGGAGACTTCAGTTCATGGGTGACCTGCGATATGAAGCTCTTCTGCTGGCGGTAGAGAGTGGACTGTCTTCGCCAGACCAGGAAGAGGACATATACCCCGCCGAGTATCACCAGCAGGAGCACCAAACCCTCTATCAGAACCAGCCAGTCAAGCCCTTTGACCGCAAGTTCCGGACGGTAGCGCTCGGCAATGGCACGGAACTCTTTCTGGCGACCGATGAACCAGTAGATCCAGAAGACCACTACCAGGACCCATACCAACTGGATACCTATGAAGGCTATGAGGGGGTGAAAGAGTTTTCTGAACCAGCGCATGAGAAGTGTGTATCATTATCAAGGGTGAACCGCAAGAGCGTTTGCCGCCGGTTCTTTTGCCCATCTTTTACATATCTATTACATGCCATCAAGCAGTTATCTGGTAGGCTGGCATAGTAATAAACCGTCTTGCTGGGGGGTTGCATGCTGAAATCGCTAAAAATTGGAAAATACGAGGTTCGCTATCCGCTCATTCAGGGTGGGATGGGGGTGCGTATTTCTGGAGGATCTCTGGCAGGGCATGTTGCCAAGTGCGGTGGAGTCGGACTTATCGCCGCACCGGGTATCGGTCTGAACAGCGGCTTTTATCAGGGGAACAATTTTGTCGAGGCTGACGTGGCAGGTTTCAAGGCAGAATTGGCAAAAGCCTATTCAATTGCACCTGATGGTATCATTGGCGTCAATGTCATGGTTGCTCTCTCCGATTTCGAACAGCTTGTGACAGCTGCCATAGAGGGTGGGGCGAAAGTGATCGTTTGCGGTGCCGGACTTCCGCTGACTCTGCCGGGCTTGACGGCCCATGCCCCGGATGTTGCGCTTGTGCCGATCGTCTCCTCGGTCCGGGCTGCCCAGTTGATCGCGAAAAAGTGGGAAAAAGGGTACAATCGCCTTCCTGATGCCGTGGTGGTCGAGGACCCTGACACTGCCGGCGGGCATCTTGGCGAAAAGATGGAGAACATCGGCACCGGTCAATATGACCAGTATGCCACGGTGCGAGGGGTGAAGCAGCTTTTTCTTGATGAGTATGGGGTTGATGTCCCTGTTATTGCTGCAGGCGGAATCTGGGACCGGGCCGACCTGATCCATGCCCTTGAGCAGGGGGCTGATGGCGTGCAGATGGCGAGCCGTTTCGTGACTACCGTGGAGTGCGATGCAGCGCCAGAGTTCAAACAGGCTTATCTCGACTGCAGGAAAGAGGACATTGGTCTGATCATGAGCCCGGCCGGGCTGCCGGGTCGTGCGATACTCAAGAATCAGGATCAGATTCTCATGTACGATCAGATAAGGAGTACCGGTTGTAGTACAGGCTGCCTGAAAAAATGTACTTACAAGGAGTCCGGCGAGCGTTTCTGCATCGTCAAGTCTCTGGACCGTGCCCAGCGGGGGGATGTGGAGACCGGTCTGGTCTTCTGTGGCACCAATGCCTGGAAGGCCAACAGGATCACTACGGTTCAGGAGATTTTCGATGAGCTGTTCTCTGCCGAGGTGGAGAAAGAGTCTGAAGCTGCTTAATTCCAATTCCAGATCAACGCGCTATCTTTGTTGGCTTCGTCTTCGGCTTCTCAACGTACTATCTGTACGCCTTCGTCGCCTCAATTCTCGCCGCCTTGATTTCATCCTTGATCTGAAATTGGAATGTATATATAAACTCATATATTCAACAGGAGGGTCAACTGTATGAAAAAACTCTGGATAGCGATCATTGTGGTGATTCTGGGTGTTTCATCTGCGGCTCTTTCCCTGGCTGGAGAGCAGAAGGGGAAAGGGAGCCGTACAGAGGCGAAGGCCCTGATTGAGAAGGCAGCTGCCTACATCAAGGCCAACGGCAAGGAGAAGGCATTCGTAGAATTCAGCAATCCCAAGGGGAGATTCTCCAAAAAGGATCTCTACCTCTTTGCCATCGGCTTCAATGGCGTGTTTCTTGCCCACGGAGCGAACCAGTCTCTGATCGGGAAGAACCAGCTCCAGTCCAAGGATGAGAATGTCCGTCTTGTTACCATAGGGTTGATCGAGACTGCCCAGAAAGGTGGCGGCTGGTATGATTACAAGTGGCCCAACCCTTTGAGCGGCAAGATGCAGAAAAAGTCGTCGTATATCTATAAGGTTGATGATTCGGTCTTTATCGGTTGCGGGGTCTATAACTAAATTCAACGCAGTTGCCACAAATAAATATACGCAACGGGGGATACCGTCACGACCGGCTTCCCCCGTTTTTTTAATAAACCCCTCCGTACATCTTGCATATTCTGCCTACCCGTAGTAAAAAACTTAGTTGTTAAAGCACAGATACCGAACAAGGAGAACGTAATGTCATTCACTGATTTTCATGTTGCAGACCTCTCCCTTGCCGCCTGGGGGCGCAAGGAGATGATCATTGCAGAGACCGAGATGCCTGGCCTGATGGCAATCCGCGAGGAGTTTGCAAAAACACAACCATTGAAGGGTGCCCGTATTGCCGGTTCGCTTCACATGACCATCCAGACCGCTATGCTGATCGAGACACTGACGGCGCTGGGAGCGGAAGTTCGCTGGGCTTCGTGCAATATATTCTCCACACAGGACCACGCAGCAGCAGCAATAGCGGCCGCAGGGATCCCGGTGTTTGCCCACAAGGGGGAAACCCTGGAAGAGTACTGGGACTATACCCACAAGATTTTCGAGTGGCACGACGGCGGCACTCCGAACATGATCCTGGACGATGGCGGCGATGCAACCCTGCTGCTCCATCTGGGGAGCGACGCAGAGAAAGACCCGTCGGTAATTGCCAACCCGACCTGCGAGGAGGAGCAGTTCCTCTTTGCTGCCATAAAGAGGCGTCTGGCCGAGAAGCCGGGCTGGTACTCGAAAACAGCCGCCAACATCAAGGGGGTTACCGAAGAAACCACCACCGGCGTGCATCGCCTCTATGAGATGCACAATAAGGGGACGCTCAAGTTCCCGGCTATCAACGTCAACGACTCGGTAACCAAGTCCAAGTTCGACAACATCTACGGCTGCCGCGAGTCCCTGATGGACGGCATAAAGCGCGCCACTGACGTGATGGTGGCCGGCAAGGTGGCGGTAATCTGCGGCTACGGCGACGTCGGCAAGGGCTGCTCTCAGGCGATGCGCGGCCTCCAGGCACAGGTCTGGGTGACCGAGGTCGATCCGATCTGTGCCCTGCAGGCGGCCATGGAAGGTTATAAGGTCGTGACCATGGAATGGGCCGCCGACAAGGCCGACATCTTTGTCACTACCACCGGCAATATAGATGTAATCACCCATGACCACATGAAAGCGATGAAGCACAATGCCATCGTCTGCAACATCGGTCACTTCGACAACGAGATAGAGGTCGCCAAGCTTAAGGCCTACCAGTGGGAGAACATCAAGCCCCAGGTGGATCACATCATCTTCCCTGATGGCAAAAGAATCATCCTGCTGGCTGAAGGGCGACTGGTCAACCTTGGCTGCGCCACTGGGCACCCTTCCTACGTCATGTCCTCCTCCTTTGCCAACCAGACCCTGGCGCAGATGGAGATCTTCTGCAATCCCGGCAAATATCCGATGGGGGTCTATACCCTGCCCAAGGAACTCGACGAGAAGGTGGCCCGGCTCCAGCTGAAGACTCTCGGGGCAATGCTGACTGAGCTGACCGACGCTCAGGCGGCGTATATCGGGGTGAAGAAGGAAGGGCCGT
>JAYSLX010000200.1:0-11862 GCA_043725245.1 Geobacteraceae bacterium
GGCAAAACAGAGCGGGACTTTGCTATCGCTGTCTGCGAGGTCGGCAACTTCAAGCAACTGGGGGATCTTAACATATCCGAACGTCTTAACCAGAGGCACTAAGGGGGTGCACTCAGGACTTTGCCTCCAGCCTTGTCGGATCGCCTGTCGGTCACAATGAAACGAACCATGGAAAAATGGAGTTACCGGCTGTCAAGTCTACGTTGAAAGGGATTTCTCAACGTAAATATTTAAGGGAAAAGCCATGAAAAAGATCTTTGCTATAGGAACGTTGTTGTTGCCTTGTATTGTCTATGCCGCTACCGATTGTCGGGTTGTCGAATATGCGGATCATAATGTTGCGTCGTGTGTCGGTGATGAGAAATTTCCACCTGTACCGGCCCAACCAGCCGTAACAGCCCCCTCGGACATAACTGCTGATACTCCCTCTACGATGCAAACAACTGTGACGGCACAAACAGATGTTCCTCAAGCTCCCGTTTTCAATAGACACGGCCGCCTTCCGAAATCGATGATGAATGAGGCAAGAGGCATGAGAGATAGAGTTATACAAGAACATCAAAGCAAAGAATAGAGAGAGGAGGATGACATGAACAGACGCACAATCATGAACATGCGAATCAGTATGGCGTTGGCCATAACCGCTATCGTATGTCTCCTTGGCCATGGGACTGCCTTCGCAGCCTACGTCCCACCGCCAGGACTCGCGACGCCCGATTATTTCGGCTTCGCCAACTACGCCAACAGCCCTCTGCCGACGGGAGCAATTGCTTCAATCGCGCTTGCGGCCGGAGGTACCGGCTATAGTTCGTCTCCTGTCGTAACCATCTCGGATTTCAACTGCTCGGGAGCTGGTTGCGGAACCGGTGCAACCGCTTCTGTAACCGTATCGGGCGGTATAATCACCGGTATAACGCTCTTGAGCGGAGGCAGTGGTTATTTCGCCCCGAGCGTCACCATCACGGACAATATCGGCAAAGGGGCTGCAGCCACGGTGGCAATTGGGACCCCGACTGCCGGGAGCGGTATACGCAAGTTCGTGGATAATCTGCCGGGTCTGTGCCCGGTTTCCGGCCAAAACGGTCTCCTGCAGTGCATCCCTCTCGCAACTGCGGATACCACAAGGTATCCGGGGAGTGATTTTTACAATATCGGCTTGAAAGACTTCTCCCAGAAGATGCATACTGATTTACCCGCCAGCAAGCTTCGGGGATACCTTCAACTCAATAACACCGGCACTCCTGTAACGCTACCCGGAGCGGCGAACCCGAACCAGTATCTGGGACCTCTGATCCTGGCTACGAAGAACCGGCCCGTGCGTATCAAATTCACCAATCAGCTGGGTACCGGCAGCGCCGGTGACCTCTTCCTCCCGGTGGACACTACGTACATGGGTGCGGGGCAAGGTCCTGACGGCACATGGTACACCCAGAACCGAGCAACTCTTCATCTTCATGGCGGAGCAACGCCGTGGATCAGCGATGGTACACCTCATCAGTGGATCACTCCTGCCAATGACACCAGTACTAACTTTCAGAAAGGGATCACCTTTCAGAACGTCCCCGATATGATTGGCGCGGGAGCGGGCAAGGTTCCGGGAACTCCGGGCGATGGCCAGGCAACGTTCTACTGGACCAACGAGCAGAGTGGTCGGCTCATGTTCTACCACGACCATGCCTACGGCCTGACCCGCCTCAATGTCTACGCCGGCGAAGCAGCCGGCTACCTGCTGGCTGACCCGGTTCAGGAGGGTAAACTTTTAACGGCAACAGCCCCCGGGACAATCGTAACCAATGCAGCTACCGGGGCCATTACCTCGGCTGATTTGACGCACATGGTTCCTCTGGTCATCCAGGACAAGACCTTTATCCCTTCAGCCGCCCAGTTAAGAGCCCAGGATCCTACCTGGAATACCACTCTGTATAGCAGCACCGGCGGTCTCTGGTTCCCTCATGTCTACACGCCGAACCAGAACCCCACGAGTCCAGCCATTACCGGGGGAAGCAACCCGTTTGGCCGGTGGGACTACGGCCCCTGGTTTTTCCCGCCGCAAACCAGTTTGACGGCTGCAAATCCCCCAACCGCAGTCACGGTCCCGTGTCCGTCCCTAGCCTACCCGGGTCTTCAACTGGCATGCCCGATAACGCCTAATCCATCCGGTACGCCGGAAAGCTTCATGGATACCCCGGTTGTTAACGGCACCGTATACCCTGTATTGCATGTGGCACCCGCAGCGTACCGTTTCCAGATTCTGGCTGCCGGTAATGATCGGACATGGAACCTGTCGCTGTTCGTTGCCGATCCGACCATCACCACCGGTCCGGGAGTGGGCAAGGAAGTAAAAATGCTCCCTGCAGTAATCCCCGGTGCGGGTTCGGCCTTGCCGCTCTGCTCGACATTGACGCAGATCACCAATCCGATGCTCAACACCGGGCTTGCCGTAGCCGCTCTGGATGCAGCGGGCAAACCGATAAACAATACCGGTCTTCCGGCAAACTGCTGGCCGACAACCTGGCCGACCAATGCAAGGGTTGGCGGTGTGCCCGACCCAACCACGGCCGGTCCCCCGTGGATCCAGATCGGTACCGAAGGGGGCCTGCTGCCTGCTCCGGTTGTGATTCCAGCCACTCCAGTCTCTTATGAGGTCAACCCAAGAAGCATTACAATCACGAATATAGGAATGCATGGGCTGCTGCTTGGACCCGCGGAACGGGCCGACGTCATTGTCGACTTCTCGGCGTTTGCCGGGAAAACTCTCATTCTTTACAACGACGCACCTGCGCCGGTTCCTGCATTTGATGCACGCATCGACTACTACACGGGTAACCCGGATCTGAGCACATCGGGCGGCGCCCCTTCTACTCTTCCAGGTTATGGTCCCAACACCCGGACCGTCATGCAGATCGTTGTGGCTCCGACCAACACTGCACCCAATGCCATTCCGTTCAACCTGAACACTCTCAAGGCAGCGTTTGATACACCCACCGGCGTTTATGCGGTGACCCAGAATCCCCCTATTGTGCCTGAGTCCGCATACAATGCAGCATATACCGCAACATACACCGACACCTATTCTGCAATTCAGGACACAACCATAACCTTCACCCCGATCAATTCGTCCACCCCGACCCTGTTCGACCTCGGATCAAAGGCCATTCAGGAGCTCTTCACGACCGATTATGGACGGATGAATGCCACGTTGGGTGTCGAACTGCCACGAACCAATTTCACCATCCAGACGACTGTCCCTCTGGGTTATATAGATCCTCCCACCGAGACCGTCACTGACGGTGAAACCCAGATATGGAAACTTACCCATAACGGCGTGGACACCCATGCCATCCATTTCCACCTGTTCAACGTGCAGGTTATCAACCGGATGGGCTGGGACGGATCTCTCAGGCCGCCAGACGAGAATGAACTGGGCTGGAAGGAAACCGTGCGGATGAACCCGCTGGAAGACATCGTCTTTGCATTGAAACCGGTGAAGCCCACAATACCCTTTGCTGTTCCCAACAGCTCCCGTCTGTACGATGTAACGCAGAACAGTGGCGGAACCATGAATTTCACCAACATTGACCCATTAACGGGTAACCCGACCACCACCACTAACCAGAACCAGAATTTTGGCTGGGAATACGTCTGGCATTGTCACATCCTGGGTCATGAAGAAAACGACATGATGCGACCGATTATCTTCCAGGTCCCTACCGCAGTTCCTCCATTGCCGCTGCTGGCTGTTCCCGGAATAGCTCCACAGAAAATCGCTCTTTCCTGGACGGAACCTGCAACCACACCTGATACGGGGCTGGTCGGCTTCCTTATTCAACGTGCTCCGGCCCCTGCGGGTCCATTCGCAACCATAGCAACGATACTGAGTACTTCAAGGCGCACCTACACCGATGTGACTGTTACTTCAAACACGTCATACTCATATCGGGTCATCGCCTTCAATAGCATCGGCAATTCGACTCCGTCGAATACCCGAACCATAACATCGGCCACATTTATCCCACCCACGGTGTCCCTGACCTCACCGGCAAACAACGAAAATTATTTCTTGCCGGCAATTATTACCTTGACCGCCACGGCGACACCTCACGGCGCCGGGGTGACGATCAGCAAAGTGGAATTTTACAACGGTACGGCCTTGTTGGCGACCATCCTTGCCCCCGGCCCTTACTCGTATAAGTGGTCAGGTATGGCTGCAGGCACATACACTCTGACTGCCAAGACCTATGACAGTCTTGGAGTATCTACTGTTTCAGCCCCTGTAACGGTAAATGTACTTGCGGCAACAGTGATCACATCCCCAGTGAATGGAGCCGCATTCACTCTGGGCGCTCCCATTGCGATAACAGCCACTACCACGGCTGTCCCGGGTTCTGCAGTCAGCAAGGTTGATTTTTATGCCGACGCTGTCCTGATCGGCACGTCCATCGTTACTCCCTATACCTTTACCTGGAACAGTGCCACGGGAGGCCTGCACAACCTTACAGCAATTGCGACATACAACAATGCGGCAACTGCAACTTCACCTCCGGTATCTATAGCGGTATTGGCTGCATCCATCACCGCACCCGCAACAGGGTTGTCATTTCCTCAAGGGGCAGCCATACCGATAACAGTCTCCGTGCCGACAGTTGCCGGTGGAGTCTCCGTCAACAAGGTGGACTTTTTTGCCAACGCCGTCCTAGTCGGCACAAGTACCGCAGCACCGTTTGGCTTCACCTGGACGCCCGCTGCTGCCGGCGCCTATAATCTGACGGCAATGGCAACGTATAGTAACGCTGTGACAGCCACTTCACCGGTAGTAGCAATAACCGTAACTGCTACGGTAACCATAACTGCACCTCTAAGCGGAGCATCATCAGCACTGGGCGCACCAATAACCGTTACGGCAACGGCTACGCCACCTGCCGGTGCGACCACCATCCTTGTGGAGTTTTTTGTCGACGGTGCTACGACTCCGATAGGAACCGTCACAGCGTCTCCGTATAGCTTCTCGTGGACCACTGCTGCTGTTGGTGCGCACAGTCTGACAGCACAGGCATTTTACAGTAATGGAACAACGTCAACATCGGCTGCCGTGCCGATAACGGTAACCGTCACCTTGCCATCGAAGATCGGCGTTTTCCGGGGCTCTATGTGGTATCTCGATACAAATGGCAACAGAGCATGGGATACGGGCATTGATTCTATATTCTCCTTTGGCATTGCTGGCGATGTCCCGGTTACCGGAGTCTGGAGCGGTACCGGAGCAACTAAGATCGGCGTGTTCAGAAACGGTAAATGGTATCTGAACGTGAGCGGCACCGGAGCATGGAATCCACCGACAGATGTGATCTATAATTTCGGAATTCCCGGCGATATTCCGGTAACCGGAGTCTGGAACGGTACCGGAGCAACCAAGATAGGTGTGTTTAGAAACGGTCAATGGTATCTGAACGTGAGCGGCACCGGAGCATGGAATCCGCCGACAGATGTAATCTATAACTTTGGAATTCCTGGAGATATTCCGGTAACCGGAGACTGGAACGGAAACGGTACGACAAAGATCGGCGTGTTCAGAAACGGTAAATGGTATCTGAACGTGAGCGGTACCGGAGCATGGAATCCACCAACAGATGTGATCTATAATTTCGGAATTCCTGGAGATATTCCGGTAACCGGAGACTGGAACGGTGATGGGAAGACCAAAATTGGCGTAGCAAGAAACGGTGTCTGGTATCTGGACATGAATGGTAACGGAGCGTGGGATCCGGGAATCGATGTCATAAGTTCCTTCGGCGTTCCGGGCGATACGCCGGTCACCGGCAAATGGTGACATTTTATCAAATGCAGTGATCATGAAAGGGTGCGTTGCCGTTGGAGCGCACCCTTTCATGAATCCAGCCAACTGAAAGGAAGAGAACCCATGTATAGATTAGTTCTTACCGCGTTGATATCCCTGCTCGCCTCTTCTGCGTTCGCCATGGACGCACCTGATACTGAAGAGGCAAAAACACTCTATGCCATCGGCCTGATCGTATCCAACCAGCTGACAGTGTTCAAGCTCACACCTGCCGAACTGGAGGTCGTCAAACAAGGAGTAACCGACGGCGTAAATGGTGACAAAACCAAAGTGGAACTCAGTTCCTATAACGAAAAGGTTCAGGAACTGGCGCGAACACGTATCAAGACTCAGTCGGAAAAAATGGCCCCGTTGAACAAGGAATTTCTGGAGAAAGCAGCCAAGGAAAAAGGAGCAGTGAAAACCGATTCAGGCCTGATCTATGTTACAGTGAGTGATGGGAGTGGAACCGCTCCTGGTCCGGCTGACAAAGTCAAGGTCAACTACCGCGGCATGCTTCCGGATGGGACAGAGTTTGACAGCTCATATAAACGCGGCACGCCGCAGGAGTTTCGGCTGGACGGTGTAATCTCATGCTGGAAAGAGGGAATTCAGCAGATGAAACCGGGCGGAAAGGCCAAACTGGTATGCCCGGCGGCGCTCGCCTATGGGGAAACCGGTGTGGGTAACGTCATTCTGCCTGGTTCTCCGCTGGCATTTGAAGTGGAGCTTCTTGAGGTTAAGAAGCAGCCATAGGACAAAGTCCGATACTTATGCGTGTTTTAACCCGAGCTGAATAAAGGACATTATCTGATAAAAGAAAGTAACCCGGTCGGATACACTTGTTTTCATATGAATTTCAACCAATAACCATTTCAAACTTCACTTATTAAAAGCACTTTTCAGATAAGGAGGAAAATTTATGAAGAAACGTATTGCTGAAATAGTAAAAATTTCTGCCCTTTTGACTTTCGGGGTGTTCATATCCCTTGTCATGGGGTGTGGTGGCGGCGGTGGCGGTTCCACCCCGGCTCCCACAACTTCCAGTTCCTCGGGAACAGTCTCCGCAACCTCTACAGGCACAACGCCGGCCACCGTTACAACAGTTGCATCGCCTGCAGGTTCGACAATGACTCTGCAGCCGAGCACGACCCTAACCGACGCCAATAACAATCCGGTAACAGGAAGTATCACCACCTCCGTCACCTATTCGACCAGCCTCAATAACCTCCCTGCTGCCTCAGTTACCCAGGTGATGCCGGATGTAGCAGTGTTTTTGAATATTACTATGGGTACAGTCAAGAACATCACTCCGGCACTTTCAGCGAAAATGGCCGTACCCGGCATCGCTGCGGGAACATTACTTGATATCTACAGCTTTAACGGGACAACATGGGATCTGGAGCTTCCCGCTGTGGCGGTTGCCACCGACGGTACAGTCTCCATAAGCATCGGACATCTCTCCATCTGGGCAGCCTGTAAAAGGAACACCCTGACAATTTCAGGGACACCTCAAACCAGCGCAGTAGTTGGTACGGCTTACAGTTTTGTACCGAAAGTTGTTTCGAGCAATATCTCAGGCCTGACGTTCAGCATCGCCAACAAGCCGATCTGGGCCTCCTTCAGCACCACGACCGGCGCGCTTACCGGCATGACAATAATGGCGGATGCGGGGACCACCTCGGGGATCATAATCTCGGTCACTGACGGAACACTCACCAAATCCCTGGCCGCTTTCAATCTGACAGTGGCTGTCACTGGCGCAACCGGCGGTACCGTCTTTTAGTAGCTCCGGCGAACCCTTTCTGAAACAAAAAGTGGAAGCATTCAGCTTCCTCTTTTTGTTTCAGATTGTCCGGAGCCGCAAAGAAGTAACCTGGGTGAATTATGACCAGAGATGGAGAAGGGGCACGGTCATGATATTTACTGCATATGAAATGACACCCCATCACAGGAATAGGCTGGAATCCCTGAAGCGGCTCACGAGACTTTTTCTTTTGCTCTGCTGCACCCTTTTCCAGATTCTCATGGTCAGCCTGACTCAAGGCAACTGTGAAAGTTTTCATAATGCTCTCTCACTCCAGGGCTTTACCGGCCTGTTGAATACTCCTAACGCCGAAGTGACTGCTGAAGGGAGATTTTACTCCCTTTATTCCCGGCAGAAGGAGAGTCAGTGGCGGTCACTGACCTCCCGCGAGGAGAGTTATATCTTTTCGGTCGGGCTCTTTTCCTTCGCAGAACTCGGCGGCCGGCTTACCGATGCGCCTGGGGTGTCTGTCAGGGACCTTTCTGCAAACTTCAAGATAAAGATGCCGTTTATTCCCCAGAGGTATTATCTGCCCGATATCGCCTTCGGCATGCAGGATGTTGGTGGTGGTCTCAAGAAATTAAGTACAAAATATCTGGTAGCAACTGAAGAGTTGTGGCGGTTTCGTCTGAGCCTCGGATATGGCGCCGGCCCGGACAGGATGAAAGGTCTGTTCGGCGGTGCTGAGTTCAAGGCTTTTGACTGGCTCTACCTGATCGGAGAGAACGACACGAAGGAAACCAATGTCGGAATCAGGGTGGTAACGCCGGATCTGTTCAGTTACCCTGTCAAGATTCAGATGACCGCAAAGAGTTCACTGAATCATCGGCCGGGAAATCCGGAGTATGGCTTTGGTCTGGAGTTCCCCCTGGGTCTTGATCACCATAACCGGACGCCACCACCTCCCGGGGCCGGTGCATGGGTGCCGCTGGCGCCCGAAGCTGGAGAGTTTCGAGGAGGTGAGGTCACCGGAACCGAGACGGAGGCATCTGTCGACCGCATGAAGGCGCCGGGAGAGTCGGGAGTAACGTATAGTGACCATTCCCGTTTGGCTTTGCTTCAGGTGAAACTGGTGTCCGCTGGTTTCCAGAACGTGAAAGTGGGGAGAAACAATGAAGGACTGCTGGTCGTCGAGTATGAGAATGTCCGATATAACCATAACGAACTGGATGGTCTCGGGGTGGTTGCAGGCACTGTCCTGGGGGTTATTCCGTCCGGTTACGAACAGCTAAGGCTGATCATCAAGAAAAAAGAGATTCGCCTCCTCCAGTTAACCGCCCCGTTGCAGGGATACCGTGATTTTCTGCACGACCCGGCAAAAATTGGAGCGTTCAATAAACAGTTACAGATTACCGCTGACATTACCAACGATGAAGGGGTTCGTTATGTAAGCGGTCATACCAATTCGACATGGCTCAGGTCGACGCTGGTAGTGTACCCCGGATTGAAAACTCTGGTCGGTACAGAAGTAGGAACGTTCGATTATCTCCTCTCCGCCAAACTTGATTATGTTCTCAACACCTGGAAAGGTTCCGTACTGAATGCGCGCTGGGATATCCCGATGAGTTGGAGCGATAATTTCAACGAAGGCAAGGCATTCAGGAATTATCGAAACAACAGTCAGCTGGATCGGCTCATGCTGTTCCAGGTGTTAAAACCTGCTCCGTCGCTGCTTGTTAATCTCGGAGGGGGAATGATCCTGCATGACAGCTATGGCACGCTCAATGAGGCCATCTGGAATCCGGGCGACGGCACTCATCGTTTCGCGGTCAAGCAAGCGTACGCCTCGTTCAGGAGCAGCCAGACCCCGTCATCAAAAAATGAGGTGTATCTCGGCTCTTACCGGTACTATGCAAGCCCGCTCGATCTCTATCTTACCGCTACCGGCGGCAGATTCTTTGATAATGACACCGGGTTCAGTCTGGAACTGAAAAGATTTTTTGGCGACACCGCTTTTTCCGTCATGTATAAAAATTCCCGCACACCCTCACAGGAACATGTACAGATGGGTGGGGTGCAGATCGCATTTCCGTTGACCCCCCGAAGAGATATGAAACCGTATCCAGTTCAGTTGAAAGGTGCCGATGATTGGAGTTATGCCCAGGAGACGAAAATCGTCTCAAGCGGCGAAAAAAATTCCGTTGCAACGTCAATCGGTGTCAACCCGCAGCCACCCTTTAATCTGGAGCATCTATTCTTCAATCGGGACCGTCTGAGTGAGCCGTACATAAGGAAACATCTCCTCAGGATGAGGGACGCTTATCTGACCTATTATTAGAGCCTCTCTAAAAGTGAAAAGCAACAATAGGACAAAGTCCGATCCTCCTTCAAGAACCTGCCGATGTCATTAACGGACATTCACCGATAACAGAACGTGATCTGTTCAGATACACTTGTTTCGTGATTGACAGCTGTTAACAGGCATTTCAAGAACCTCACCGGAACATCTAGCCGCAGATCAGAGGAGGAGTTTTCATATGAGATGGTTTCTGTTTATCGCACTGTGCGCATTCAGCCTGGGAGTTGCGGTTCCCTCTTTCGTCAGGGCAGCAACCTCAACCGACGCGAAAGTTGTATACCAAACGCTCCCAAAACCTGGGGGGAAAATACCCCTTGATAGCGGCTACTATTTCACCTATGACTTTGAAAAGCCGCCCAAGCTCGGCATTGCTATCATGAGGCTGGAGATATTCAGCCGTGACGGAAAACGGGACACGTCATTCGTAGTCAAAGGAGATGCGGATATGCCCTCCATGAGGGGAGCCCACAGCACCGGGGACAAGAATTTCTCACTTTCTGCAAAGGGAGTGTATCTTCTCCCTGTCCGGCTTGTTATGCCGGGTGATTGGGAAATCAGATTCACCTTCTTGAAGAAGGGAAAACCACTCTTTCGTGGCGTTTACCTTTTCGATATATAACGTCCAACTTTTCCAGGTGGCGCGGCTCAGGAGATGGGTATCTTATGAAGAACCTGAAGAAAATTTGCTCCGCAGAGCTCCTCACGATTGCGGTAATTTGTTGTGTGGCGTTTTCGTATTTATTCGGACCAGCAAACTCATTTGCTGAACCGCCTCAGTTTTCTGCCGTTTCACAGGGTACGATTCACCTAGGTGAACGGATCTACCGCGAAGGAGTCCTGCCGTCGGGAAAACCGTTGCGGGCCGGCATTTCAGTCCCCGGGACAACCTTTGCCTGCGTTAGCTGCCATCTGCTGAGCGGGCTTGGTTTTTTTGACGAGGGTGTCTATAGACCCCCCATCAATGGCGAAAAGCTCTTCCGACCGCTCCCGAGTTTCTACAAAGGTATAGCACAGAGCGAAAAATCTTCGCTGACTCCGCTTCGCCCGGCGTATACCGAAGAATCTCTGATCGAGGTGCTTAGAACCGGTCGCGATCCCAACGGTAGGATGCTGAATGACATAATGCCCCGTTACCTTCTTGAAGATAGTGACGCAAAGGTGCTTGTTACCTATCTGAAATCGCTTTCCGCACAATTCTCGCCAGGTATCAGCAATACGTCAATTCGCTTTGCAACGGTGATATCCGAAGATGTCAGACCGGAAATAAGTAAGGCGATGCTCGCTTCTTTGGACAACTACTTCAATATAAAAAACATCCAGGCAAAGGCCGTCAGCAATCCGGGGGGAACTGCGGCAAAAACCCGTCTGATGGCGGAAAACATGCTTGGCTCAAAAGATTTGGTAACCAAGTCCATATTTCTTTCACATTGGACGCTAAAGGGTCCTCCGGAGACATGGCGCAGCCAGTTGGAGGAATACAATCGCAAGGAGCCGGTATTTGCGCTCCTGGGAGGTATTGTGAGCGGTCAATGGAGACCTGTTCACCAATTCTGCGAAGAGAACGAGATCCCATGCCTGTTCCCCAATACGGATTTTCCGGTGGTTTCGGATACTGACTTGTACACGTTGTACCTGTCCAAGGGGTATTACCAGGAGGGAGAAAGCGCAGCCCGCTATCTGAACAGCAAGTTAAACCTGCTAAAAGGGAGACCTGTTGTCCAGGTGGTGCGCGCCTCTTCTGAAGCGGAAGACCTCTCAACGGGATTTCAGCAAACGTGGAAAGGTCTTGGGCAGCAGGCTCCGCTTACGGTTAAGGCGCCATCCGGGAAAAAATTGGACGGAGATTTTCTAAAAAGCCTGATGGACAAGGAGAAACCGGGCGCACTGATTGTCTGGGATGATTCCACAGCTTTGCCTGCTTTG
>JAYSLX010000201.1:0-5963 GCA_043725245.1 Geobacteraceae bacterium
CCCCTTGACAGCAGCCGTTGGACACGCTACTTTATCGCGGCTAACCCATTGGTTTGCATTCTGTTTTTCAGTCTCGCCACATCCTATTTACCTTCAATAAATTTCACAATTTCCCCAGGAGGGTACCGTAGTGACCTTTCAAGACCTTATCTTATCGCTACAAGGCTACTGGGCCAAGCAGGGTTGCGTGATCCAGCAGCCTTACGATACCGAGAAGGGGGCCGGTACCTTTAATCCCGCCACTTTCCTTCGTGTACTTGGTCCCGAACCCTGGAAGGTAGCATATGTAGAGCCCTCTCGTCGCCCTACTGACGGTCGCTATGGAGAGAATCCCAACAGGCTTCAGCACTACTACCAGTTCCAGGTGATCATGAAGCCATCGCCTCTGAACATACTTGACCTTTATCTCGATTCGCTACGCACCTTCGGCATCAACCCGAACCAGCACGACATCCGCTTTGTGGAGGACGACTGGGAATCGCCGACTTTGGGCGCCTGGGGGCTTGGTTGGGAGGTCTGGCTCGATGGTATGGAGATCACCCAGTTCACCTATTTTCAGCAGGCCGGCGGCATTGACCTGAAGCCTGTCTCTGCAGAGATTACCTACGGCTGCGAGCGGATTGCCATGTACCTTCAGGGGGTGGACAACGTCTACGATCTTGAGTGGGTGAATGGCGTAAAGTACGGCGACATCCATCACGAGAGCGAGGTGGAGTTTTCCACCTACAATTTCGAGGAGGCGGATGTCGCCATGCTCCTCCAGCTCTTCCGGATGTACGAGAAGGAGTGTCTCCGTCTGGCGGAGAAAGAGCTGGTGCTGCCGGCCTACGACTATGTCATGAAATGTTCCCACACCTTCAACCTGCTGGACGCCAGGGGGGCGATCTCGGTCACTGAGCGGGCCTCCTATATAGGCCGGGTTCGGAACGTTGCCCGCATCTGTGCCGAGGGATACCTGCGGATGCGTGAGCGGCTTGGCTTCCCGCTCCTGAAAGGAGGGAAGTAGGCTTATGAACAAGGAACTTTTTCTCGAGATAGGTACCGAGGAGATCCCGGCCGGATTCCTCCCCAGGGCGATGGCCGACATGGAATCGCTCATAAAAAGGGAGCTGGAGAATGCCCGTCTCTCCTACAGCGAAGTGAAGACCTTTGCCACGCCGCGTCGGCTGATGCTCTGCGTAAAGGGAATTCCTTCTGTCCAGCCCGATGCCGAGACATGCGCCATGGGGCCTGCGAAGAGCATCGCCTTTGGCCCTGACGGCAAGCCGACCAAGGCTGCTGAAGGTTTCGCGAGAGGCCAGGGTCTGGACGTGGGAGCCCTGGAGGTGGTCACCACCGACAAGGGCGAATACGTGGCAGCGGTAAAGAAGGAGAGCGGACGACCGGCACCCGATCTGCTGGCTGAGATACTGCCTCGCCTTGTCTCCAGCATCTCATTCAGGAAGTCGATGCGCTGGGGGGATCTTGATGTTCGTTTTGCTCGGCCTGTTCACTGGATAGTGGCACTGTTCGATGGAATTGTGATCCCATTCAGCTTTGGAACCATCCAGAGCGGCAACATCTCCCGAGGCCACCGATTTATGGCAAACCAGCCGTTTCCGGTGCGCGACTTTGCACACTACCTGGAGGAGTGCGAGCGTCACTTCGTTATCCCTGATCCTGAACGGCGCAAGGAGATTATCCGGAGAGAGACGCACCGGGTTGCCAAGTCTGTCGGCGGACATCTGCTGCCGGACGAGGGTCTGCTGGAAGAGGTGACGTACCTTGTTGAATACCCCAGTGTCGTACATGGCACCTTTTCCCCGGAATTCCTCGTGGTGCCGAAGGAGGTCCTTATCACCTCCATGCGGAGCCACCAGCGCTACTTCTCCATAGTTGACGATGCCGGTAACCTGCTTCCCGGCTTTATTACCATTAACAACACCCTGGCGGAAGACCCGACCGTGGTTGTAAAGGGTAATGAACGGGTGCTTCGCGCCAGGCTTTCCGATGCCAGATTCTTTTTCGAGGAAGATCACAAGGTGAGACTGGAGAGCCGCGTAGAATCCCTCAAGAGCGTTGTCTATCAGCAGAAGCTCGGGACATCCTATGAGAAGATGGAGCGTTTCAGGGCTCTGGCCGAAGGACTGGCCGACCTGCTCAATCCAGCTGCCAAGTCAAAGATCTCCCGGGCTGCCTTTCTCTGTAAGGCTGATCTGGTATCCGGAATGGTTGGTGAGTTCCCTGAGGTTCAGGGGATCATGGGGCGCGAATATGCGTTGCTACAGGGGGAAGATGTTGAAGTGGCGACCGCCATTGCCGAGCATTATCTCCCTACTCAGGCGGGTGGAGATCTGCCCTCCTCTGACATAGGCGCATTTGTCTCCATTGCCGACAAACTTGACTCAATCTGTGGCTGCTTCGGTGTCGGCCTTATTCCTACCGGTTCAGCAGACCCGTATGCCTTGCGCCGATCGGCACTCGGAATCATCAACATCATACTCGACCGTGAATATCGCCTCTCCCTTGGTGCGCTTGTTGATCGTGCCCTCGTGCTTCTTTCTGCCAAGCTTACCCGTCCTTGCGAAGAGGTAAAGTCTGATATTCTGGAATTTTTCAGGGGACGCTTTGTCAATCTGATGGCCGATCGTTATCCTGCGGATGCTGTTGATGCAGCGACTGCCGCCGGCTGCGATGCTTTGGTGGATGCTGCCAGTCGGATCGCTGCGCTGGCTGTCTTCAAGGGGCGCAATGACTTTGAGCCGCTGGCAGTTGCCTTCAAGCGGGTCTGCAACATAGTAAAAGAGGGGGTTGATGCAGAGGTCGATCTTTCCCTGTTCCAGGACCCTGTTGAAGGTGCGCTTTACGCCGCATTCAAGGAAGTAGAGAAAAAGGTTGCGGCTGCGGTTGCAGGTCGCGAATACGTGGCTGCCCTTACCGAGATAGCGGCCCTGCGAGTACCTGTTGACGCCTTTTTCGATAAGGTGATGGTCATGGCCGAGGACGAACAGGTGCGCATCAATCGCCTGGCTCTGCTGACCCGCATAGCTAGGCTCTTCGGCGGAATAGCCGACTTTGCAAGGATAGCCGCATGACTCCAAGCCGCCCACCGGGCGGTTTTTTTATTTACGGGCTTTATTTTGGCTAAATCGATTTGAATCAGGCTAAACAGTATTTAACCAGGGTTAATGGATTTTTATTTTAAGTGAAATCAATACATGCCGATTTTAACGATCGGTCAATCAATGAGGAGGATGGAAATGTCTAATTTTGTGTATTTCTTCGGTAACGGTCAGGCCGATGGGCGCTCCGAGATGAAGAACCTGCTTGGTGGTAAGGGTGCCAATCTGGCGGAGATGACGAGCATCGGCCTGCCGGTGCCTCCAGGCTTCACTCTCACCACCGAGGTCTGCACCGAGTTCTACAAAAACAACAGCCAGTACCCGGCAGGGCTAAAAGAAGAAGTTGCTGCGAATCTGAAGCGGGTAGAGGAGCTTATGGGCCGTTCTTTCGGTGATGCCAAGAACCCGCTTTTGGTCTCGGTAAGATCTGGAGCCCGTGCCTCCATGCCGGGGATGATGGACACCGTACTTAATCTGGGCCTGAATGATACTACGGTCCAGGGTATCATCGAACAGAGCAATGATGAGCGTTTCGCCTATGACGCCTACCGTCGATTTGTTCAGATGTATTCCGACGTGGTTATGGGTATGCATAAGGATGTGCTCGAACATCTGATGGAGCAGAAGAAGGAGGAGAGGGGGGTCCATCTCGATACCGATCTGACCGCAGAAGACTGGAAAGACCTTGTTGCGAAATTCAAGGTCAAGATAAATGAGACCTTGGGTCAGCCCTTTCCCGAGGATCCGCAGGAACAGCTCTGGGGGGCCATCGGTGCGGTATTTGGCTCGTGGATGAATCAGCGTGCGATTACCTACCGGAAACTGAACAATATTCCGGCTGACTGGGGAACTGCAGTCAATGTTCAGTCCATGGTCTTCGGCAACATGGGCGATGATTGCGCCACTGGTGTTGCCTTCACCCGCGACCCATCCACCGGTGAAAACTGTTTTTACGGTGAATACCTGGTGAACGCCCAAGGTGAGGATGTTGTAGCCGGCATCCGGACCCCGCAGCCGATCAACCTGCACCAGAAGAAGGAGGGGGACCTCCCTTCCATGGAAGAAGTTCTTCCTGAGTGTTATGACCAGCTGGCAAACATCCGCCGGACATTGGAGCAACACTATACGGACATGCAGGATATCGAGTTCACCATTGAGAAGGGTACGCTCTTCATGCTCCAGACAAGAAATGGCAAGCGTACCGCGAACGCGGCCATCAAGATTGCCGTTGACATGGTACAGGAGGGGCTGATCGACGAAAAAATCGCGATCCTCCGTGTTCAGCCGTCACAGCTGGATCAACTCCTCCATCCCTCACTGGATCCAAAGGCGATAAAAAAGATCATCGCAAAGGGTCTCCCTGCATCTCCCGGAGCAGCCTCAGGCACTGTGGTCTTTACCGCTGACGAAGCTGAAGAGCTTGCACGTAACGGCCAAAAGGTCATTCTTGTAAGGGTAGAGACAAGCCCAGAGGACATCCACGGCATGCACGCTGCTCAGGGGATTCTTACCGCCCGAGGCGGAATGACCTCTCATGCAGCTGTTGTAGCACGCGGAATGGGGAAATGCTGCGTTGCCGGTTGTGGGGAAATAAAGGTGGACTATGCAAGCCAGTCATTTTCTGCCCGCAAGGGGGTGGTAATCAAGAAGGGGGAGATCATTACACTGGACGGTTCTACCGGAGAGGTTATACAGGGTGAGGTGCCGACCGTTCCTCCACAGCTTACCGGCGAATTTGCCACGTTGATGTCCTGGGTTGACAAGTATCGACGGCTGAAGGTCCGGACCAATGCCGACACCCCCAACGACTCGAAGGTGGCTCGCGAATTCGGTGCCGAAGGGATTGGTCTCTGCCGCACCGAGCATATGTTCTTTGATGCTGACAGGATCGCAGCGGTGCGCGAGATGATCCTGGCCGAGGAACTAGAGGGGCGGGAGAAGGCCCTGGCCAAGATCCTGCCGATGCAGAAGGCTGATTTCTTGGGGATCTTTCGTGAAATGAAGGGGCTTCCGGTAACCATCCGTCTCCTCGATCCGCCGCTCCACGAGTTCCTGCCGACCGAGGAAAAGGATATCGAGGCTCTGGCCAAGACCCTGCAGGTATCAACCCAGCAGCTGAAGCACAAGGTGGAGTTCCTCCACGAATTCAACCCGATGCTCGGCCACCGCGGCTGCAGACTCGGCCTCACCTATCCCGAGATCTACGACATGCAGGTACAGGCGATCATGGAGGCGGCCTGCGAACTGGTCAAGAACGAGGGTTTCTCAATCGTCCCGGAGATTATGATCCCGCTGATCGCCACGGTCAGCGAGTTGAAGGTGTTGCGCGCCAATGCGGTCACGATTTGCGAGGAGGTCATTGCCAAGTATGGCGTCAAGATCGAGTATCTGATCGGTACCATGATCGAACTGCCGCGCGCGGCGCTGACCGCTGACGAGATCGCCGCCGAGGCTGATTTCTTCTCCTTCGGGACCAACGATCTGACCCAGACCACCTTCGGGCTCTCCCGTGATGATGCCGGAAAATTCCTGCCGTTCTATGTTGAAACCAATCTCCTGCCGGAAGACCCGTTCGTGACACTGGACCAGAACGGCGTCGGCAAACTGGTGAAAATGGCCTGCGAACTGGGCCGTTCCACTCGGCCTGATATCAAGCTCGGTATCTGCGGCGAGCATGGCGGTGACCCGGCCTCGGTAATCTTCTGCCACGACATCGGTCTCGATTATGTTTCCTGCTCGCCATTCCGGGTACCCATCGCCAGGCTTGCTGCGGCGCACGCAGTGTTAGCCGGGAAATGAAGGCCTGATCGATCAAGGCCACGAGAGGATCACTCCGTGGCCTTTTTTTAAGGAGACGGAAGC
>JAYSLX010000202.1:0-3767 GCA_043725245.1 Geobacteraceae bacterium
TGGTTGGTCGCGCTTCCAACATTACCAGAAACCCACCGTGTCTACTTGTTTTTTACCCACCTCTCAGGGTGGTGCACTTTGAACTAGATTCTACCGGCTTTAAAGATATTGGTGCAGATTTTATAGTCGGACTTATCGCTTTCAATAGCGAATCAAATGCAGGTGAATAGCCTTTACTGAAATCCGCATATTTTTTTGTCTGTAGGAGTTTCGGGATGTTGCAGTCTTCTAGCAACACCGGCAATATGATAGTTTTTCTATTATTAACCTCATCCCAATAGACTGATTTCCACTCTCTTTCAAACCACTCTGAGTCTGTTGAATTTTTTGATAGAACTATTACAACGTACTCTGCGTCTGAAATTCCTTCCTCGATTTTTTTCGCGATACATTCACCCACTTTTATTTCCCATTCGTCGAGCCAAGGCTCATGACCGGAGTCCCGGAGATCTCCTGCCAGTTGTCTCACGAACTTTTTGTCTTTCGAGGAGTGAGAAATGAATATCTTAGCCACGTTTTTCCTCCTTGTATTGATGTTCAACTCGTTGTTGACCGGTTCACGCGCGCGTGAACCGGTGATCTGCCCAAATGGAACATTTATTCGGGGTTTTCCCACCAAAACAAAAAAAGCCGCCAAGCCTTTAAATTGGCCTGCAGCGGCTTTCACATCATCTGAATAATCCACCCATCTCGACTCCCCCGCATCACGGCGAACTGCCCAATTTATGGTTCGTCTCGAAGATCAGTGCATAAAGCAGTCAGTTAAAAATTGAAAGCATGAGTTCCATCAGGTATTTATGGAAGCGCCAACAACCATATCTATCTGAGGAGGAACCCATGCTTGTACAACAAGCTTATCCGCGAGACCCTTGAGATGCAAGGATTTCGTATCAAATCCGTTGACAAGAACAGTTGCGAGCTGATAGCGACCATCGTTCCCGACCTTCGTTATCATCCCCGATGCGGAGTTTGTGGTACCCCCGGTGATTACCGGGACATGCTCTCTGAAAGACGTTTTCGCCATGTGCCCTTGTGGGGAATCCCGGTTACGCTGGTTTATACTCCATGCCGAGTAACATGCCCTCGCTGCAAGGCTGTCCATGTGGAGCAAATGCCATGGGCAGCAGGCAAGAAGCGGCTGACCAAGTCGTTTGCTGTAACCATTGCCACCTGGGCCAGGCTTATGCCATGGCTTCAGGTGGCCAGACTGTTCAGCTGCTCCTGGTGTACCGTCGCTGCCGCAGTCGCCTATGTGGTTGCCTTCGGGCTTGCCCGTCGGGATTTAAGCAGCATCACCCATATTGGCATCGATGAGATCTCCCGGCAGAAGGGCCATGTGTATCTTACCAATGTCTATGACCTTCGCAGCGGTACGCTCATCTGGAGCGGTGAGGGACGGACAAAGGATACGCTTAGCGCCTTCTTTGAGTTCTTCGGACCTGAGCGGACTGCCAGGCTTGACGGCATCTGCTGCGACATGTGGCCGTCGTTCATCGAGGCAGTCAAGGCAAAGGCACCGCAGGCGACGCTGGTGTTCGACAAGTTCCACATTGTCCGGCAACTCACGGAAGCCGTGGACATAGTCAGACGCCAGGAAGTCAACGACAAGAGCACTGAACACAAGGAAGTGCTGGCAGGCACCCGTTATATCTGGCTCAAGAACCCGTGGAACCTTACGGACAAGCAGAAGGCCAGTCTCAGTTTCCTGGAAACCCTGAATCTAAAGATCCACCGGGCCTATCTGCTCAAGGAGTCGTTCCGGGACTTCTGGCAGTCGGCAACGAAAGAGATTGCCACAAAGTTTATGGACCAGTGGTTCGCTTGGGCCATGGAGTCAAAGATAAAGCCGATGCAGGACTTTGCTCTTCTGCTGAAACGGCACGAGGAGAATATCCTCACCTATTTCGACATGCCGATCTCGAATGGAACCGTTGAAGGGCTCAACAACAAGGCCAAAGTCATCAGCCATCGTGCCTACGGATTCAGATCGGCAAAGAATTATATTCTCAACCTGTATCACTGCATGGGAGATTTACCCATGCCCATTTCCTTGCACAGATTTGCGTGAGGAACCCAATTTATACAGGAAATGAGTGTATTGGTCAATTTTTCTAATTAGTTTCCATTCGGAAACGGTCCTTTTCCGTCCTGGCGGCGTCAATCTTCGGGCTTGCTTGTGCGGCGTACGTGTGTACGCCTCCGCGCAATCCCTCGATTTCCTTGCCAGGACGAAAAAATCCTCGTTTCCGAATTGGAAACCTATAGTGTCACATCCGAAGTTCCCGAATGGACACTAATTACTTTCGTGCGACGTTCGACGTACACCGTGCGACGGTAAAACGGGCTCAGCAGAACCGCGGGAGAATATGAGAACCGATAAGGGATCAAAATATCCCCCGGCAGGGCCGGGGGGTAACCCAGCTAAAATTACTACGGCAACACGCTTACTACGCCCGTGCTCAAGTCGTACTTGGCCTTGACAATCTTGACTTTGCCAAGCTCCACAAACTCTTTGACGATGGGCGAATTTGCTTCGAGAGACTCGGTGACCATATTGATATTTTCCACGATACACTCTTCGACTATCTCCGCCTTGGTGCCGGTCGGATTGGTGGCGAGAACGGCTGAAACTGCTGGATCGATGGCCTTCACCAGACTGTCAATGTTCTTCGGCGGCATAGTGCCTGTCACATGGGAATCATACGTTGCGGTGACCGCGCCACATTTGGAGTGGCCAAGCACCATGATCAGGGAAGCCCCCAGATGCTCGACACCATACTCGATACTACCCAGCAGTTCGCTGGCAGTTGCAATGTTACCGGCAACACGGGCAACGAAAATCTCGCCGAGCCCCTTGTCAAAAAGGATTTCAGGCGGCACACGGGAATCGGAACAGGTAAGAACTATGGCGTAAGGGTGTTGACCGGCGACTAACTCGATTCTTCGAGCCACAGACGACATCCGCTCCAGATGTTCAAGCTCACCTTTGACAAACTTCCTGTTGCCGTCCAGCAGAAATTGCAAGGCCTGATCCGGGGTGACGACAGCAGTGCTGGTGCTTGATGCCAAGGCAAGCTGACCCGATAACAGTGCCGCGGCCAAAGCTAGTCCTACGGTAAATTTCCTCAACATTTCACTTCCTCCATATCCATGCCCACACGGGCCGTAGTTGCGGCTTTGGCCGCGTATAGTTGCAACACTCTATACACTGTGCATTCCCTTTACAACCAGATTAATAATAATTGTCTTTAACAATCGCTAACCTTTCAAGCCAACACTTGTACCAAGAATTCAACCTCCACAGCAATTGGAGATTAAAAGCATTGCACTTGTCCGTTGTTATGGTATAAGATACTATAATCATGAAAGCCACCCTGCTCTATCGCCAGAAAGAAACGAAGGCGGGTCACATCCGGGAAATCGTTATCTGGAAGCTGGAAAAGCCATTAGAGGGGTGCGTTCATCCATTCAAGTACCGCCTCTTCTTTGGCAGGGCAGATGGAACCTGTCTTGTCCGGTATGATAATGAGCAGGGCAAGAGCGACCACAGACATATCGGCGACCGCGAGGAGCCTTACCGTTTCACCGGCATAGAAGCGTTATTTACCGACTTTGCGGCTGACATTACCGCCATGCTTGCCGGAATGGAGGAAGCACCATGAAAAGAGACTTGAAAATCGGCGTGAAGGGTTGGGATGAATCCATGCAGGAGGCAATCGAGATCGGCCGCAAGATTGACACGGGTTTCGTTCCCGAGCAGCCGATTG
>JAYSLX010000203.1:0-21213 GCA_043725245.1 Geobacteraceae bacterium
CCTGCCGCCACCGGTGATTACCACCACGTCACCTTCCTTTATAGGCAGAGATGCGGGAGTCTGTTCTGACAGGAGATCGGCCAGTCCGACCGTTGTCCGGCCTCCCTGGGTAAGCCCCACCTCAACTGGTCCTGCCATAAAGAGCTCATTCGCCAGCGAACGGGCCATTGCTGATGAATCAGGGAACTGTCCCAGGTCGATTGCTTTGCAGCGGATTTCAGGCCACTCCTGTGCCGCACTCTTGATGAGCCCTGCAAGCCCTCCGGAAAGCGGGTCAATCAAGGCCGTGTCGTTACCGCATCCAAAAGCACCGTCGAGCCGCGAAACAGTAACGCAGAGGGCGATGCCGGTTTCCGTGGCCCGTAGCAGGGATGGTGCGGCGCATTTAAGCATTACAAAGGCGTCTTCGAGGAACTGGTCGTTGGTGCCCGACAGAGGTGCGGTGATGACCAGTCCGGAGATCTTGTCCGGCATGGTCATCTCTTCTGCATCGTGCAGACGGACCAGTCGGACTTTAATCCCCCGATCACTCAGTGCGGAGTGAAGCTCCACCGAAAAGGTGGAGCCGTCATCGGTGAGCCAGAATTCACCGTCAATAGCTAGCGTCAAAACGTCGGACTCGATTCCCGTTTCAAGAGGAAGTGAAACAACGGCGCTTCGCTGTATTGAATGCGTGGTATCCGGATGCCGTATCTCTGCCTTGAATGCGGGTTCGGCTGATCGGACCTCTCGGGGCTTGTTGGGTTTGCCTGATTGAAGGAATCGGGCGATTTCGCCAAGGGTATGCATGGTTCCCAGGTGTTCAGGACCGATGGTCGGCGCTCCGGGGAGCCGCTCCTGGAGGGCGGAAAGGATCTCCACCCGCTTGATGGAGTCGATTCCAAGATCTGATTCGAGACCCATCTCCAGTTCAAGCATCTCCGAAGGGTAGCCTGTTTTTTCGCTGACCACTGCGAGGAGGATTTGGACAACATCTGCAGCAGCAGGCACTGCTGCGAGCGGAACGGCAGGAGGAGCGGTAACCGCTGCAGCCGCTTCGGCCGCAAGGAATTGGGCGATTTCGCCAAGGGTATGCATGGTTCCCAGGTGTTCAGGACCGATGGTCGGCGCTCCGGGGAGGCGCTCCTGGAGTGAGGAAAGGATTTCCACCCTCTTGATGGAGTCGATTCCGAGATCTGATTCGAGACTCATCTCCAGCTCAAGCATCTCCGAAGGGTAGCCTGTTTTTTCGCTGATCACGGCAAGAAGTGTTTGGGTCACATCTGCAGCAGCAGGCACAGGGTTGACCGTAACCGAGGGCTGAACCGGCATCGCATGAGTAGCGCCTGCTCCGAGGAACCGGGCGATCTCTCCCAGGGTATGCATGGTTCCCAGGTGCTCCGGGCCGATGGCCGGTGCTCCGGGGAGCCTTTCCTGGAGGGCGGAAAGGATCTCCACCCGTTTTATGGAGTCGATTCCCAGATCTGAGTCGAGTCCCATCCCAAGTTCCAGCATCTCCACCGGATAGCCGGTCTTCTCACTGACCACGGAGAGGAGGGCCTGAGTGATACTGTTTTCGATAGTTGGTGACAGTTCTGTCGAAGGTGCGGATGCTTGGGGTGAGGCAGATGGAGTGGCAACGCCGGAACCGAGGAACCGGGCGATCTCTCCAAGGGTATGCATGGTTCCCAGGTGCTCCGGGCCGATGGCCGGGGCTCCGGGAAGCCTTTCCTGGAGGGCGGACAGAATCTCCACCCGTTTGATGGAGTCGATTCCCAAGTCTGAGTCGAGTCCCATCTCCATTTCCAGCATCTCGACCGGGTATCCGGTCTTCTCACTCACCACGGTGAGCAGGGTCTGGGTGATCAGTTCAGAGGCGGTGTCAAAGACAACAGTCGTTTGAGAGTGCTGCGGTTCTTTAGGTGTCGCTTTGACTGCTGGAGCAAGTAGCGGTGCCTTTATAACGGGTGGATGTGGCATGTTTGAAGCGGGAGGAGGCAGGTATGCTCCCGCACTCCCCCCCTGAAGGAGTCGCTGCTGCTGTTCCAGAAGGGCCTGAATGGTCCGGCTTGCCGTCTCCTGCCCTTCGAGGAAAAGGCGGTGAAGCTGGGCGGTCTCCTCCTGCATCTTTTGCAGCACTGCCATGCTTTCACGAGTCACACTGAGTGATTCCACCAGGGTGGCACGCGAGGCGGGAGCGGCTGCAGGGTAGTGATTCAGTGGAGCAGGTGCCGCCACTGGAAGTGGCGCAGCTGACTCCGGTCTGACGGCTTGAGCATGTACAACAGGAGGTCGCTTCGGCCGTGGTTTTACGTAATTGGCACCGCATATCTTCACGGTCATTGCCGGCTTTCTGGCGCCGGCAGGCGCAGGTGGCTGGTAGCCTCCGTCCCACGCAGTAAGACGGATGCCATGACCCAGTACTGCCAGGTGGGCCAAAGTTCTGGCCAGGTCGACGATTCCGGAACGCTTGCCGCTGGAAGCGTCGAGGGCGAGGGCAAGATGCTCGGACTCACCGAGGATAGCCTTGACCAGGCCGGTCAGCCTGGCACCGGGACCGACCTCGACAAAGGTCCGGACCCCTGCAGCGTACATCGCCTCAATCTCTGCAACGAACTCTACCGGCTGGGCCAGTTGTCCGGCAAGGAGGGCCTTTGCAGCCGCCGGATCGGCAGGATATGGGGCGGCCGATGTGTTGGCAAACACAGGCATCCGTGCCTCATGGAGGTCTATCTTCGCCAGGGCTGCCAGGAAAGGACCGGCTGCATCGGCTACCAGTGGGCTGTGGAAGGCAGCCGCAACCGGCAGTCGCTTGCAGGGTAGATTGCGCGCTGCGAAAGCTGCTGCCGCACGATCTATCTCTGCGCTGCTGCCGGACAGGACGGCCTGGGAAGGCGCGTTCCGGTTGGCAATAACCAGATGAAGCTTCTCTTGTGCAAGGATCTGTTCAACTGCTGCCAGTGGCGCCGGAACAGCCAGCATGCTCCCCTTGTCGCCGCTGCCGGCGGCCATGAGCCTGCCGCGGAGCCGGGAAAGCTCAATGAATGAAGCTTCGTCGAGTCTTCCTGCAGCGCAGAGAGCTGTCAATTCACCGTAGCTGTGGCCGGCCACTGCATCCGGGCGAAGGCCGAACGACTCCAGCAGACGCAATGCTCCAAGGCTTACCGCGCCTATGGCCGGCTGGGCCACGTCGGTAGCTCGCAGCGCCTCCTCTTGCAGCTCCTTTGCACCGGCTTCCAATGCCTGCAGGGGGTAGATGCGGTCGGAGAGAAGAGTGGCGTCAATTGGGCCGAAGCCGTGGTCGGCTGCTGCAATGGCGGTGAATACCTCCGGATAGCTGCAGGCGAGATCGCGAAGCATGCCGGTGTACTGCGCGCCTTGGCCGGGGAACAGGATGCCGAGCTTTCCCGAAAGGGCTGCAGTTGAGAAAAATGCGCCATCCGGTGTCTGCCATCTGCTCTTCGGGTTTTTGCGAAGCATGGCCTGGGCATTGGTTATGAGCGACACCAGGTTTGTACTCTTTCTCTCAATTACCAGTGCCAGCCTGCAGGGGGCGGCAGACTCAAAGGTTGCTCGAAGAGCCGCGGCTCTTGCACGCAGGTCGTTCCAGGAAAGATCGGTCGGAAGTTCGGAAAGGATCTCTTCCAGCTCGCCTGCGTCAGAGCCGGCAAAGGGGAGAATCTGGACATTGCCGTCCCAGTCTGCTGCTTCCTTGGCCGGTCGGTACTCTTCCAGTACTGTATGGAAGTTGGAGCCTCCAAAGCCGAATGCGCTGACCGCTGCGCGGCGTGGTGCGCCGTTACTGGCAAGCCAGGGCCTTTTTTCAGCCATCAGGTAGAAGGGTGTTTTTCCACATGTCACCTCATCAAGGGGGTGCGTTACCTTGATGGTGGGGGGTATGACCTTGTGATGCAGAGCCAGGGCAGCCTTGATCAGTCCCGCAGCTCCGGCTGCAGCCTTGGTGTGGCCGATCTGGGACTTTACCGATCCGAGCGCACACCAGGGGGTGTCTGCTTCGCCATAGATCTCCCGCAGGGCCGAAACCTCCACCGCATCCCCAACCTTGGTACCGGTGCCGTGTGCCTCCACAAGGCCGATGCTCCGGGGAGTGACACCGGCCTGGGCATAGGCGTTGAGAAGGGCCTTTTTCTGGCCGCTTGCGCTCGGCGTGTAGATCGCTTCACCCTTGCCGTCGCTGGAGGAGCCTATGCCGCGGATCACCGCGTAGATCCTGTCATTGTCGCGCTCTGCGTCGGCCAGTCGCTTGATGACCATTATGCCGAGACCTTCGCCCAGGATGGTTCCGTCGCCAGAGGCATCAAACGGTTTTGCATTGCCGCTGGGAGAGAGTGCAGGGGTTTTGCTGAAGCACATATACATGAAGATATCATTGAAGGTATCAACCCCACCGGTGACAACCATGTCGGCCTTGCCTGCGGCAAGTTCCAGACTGGCCAGGTGAAGGGCACTGAGTGAGCTGGCGCAGGCCGCATCAACAACGCAGTTGGTCCCCCCCAGGTTGTACTGCTTGCTTATCCGCCCTGCCACCACATTGCCGAGAAGGCCAGGGAAGGAGTTTTCCTGCCAGGGGACGTAGGAGTCCGATATACGCTGTACAACGTCATCGGCCACTGTGTCGTCTACGCCGGCTTCCTTGAGGGCAGCACGCCAGAGTGGATGGCCGAGCCTTGCCCCAAGGGGGATTACGAGCTCAAGGGTGCCGGTGACGCCAAGAATGACGCTGACCTTGCTCCGGTCGAAATCCTTTTCGGGACCATAACCTGCGTCTCTGAGTGCATTGCCCGCGGTCACGAGTCCGAGGAGCTGGGAGGTGTCGATAGCCTCCATGGTATTGGGGGGGATATTGAATTCCATCGGATTGAACGGAATCTCCGAAAGAAACCCCCCCCTCCGCCCGTAGGTGTGGTCAGGGCTCTTCGGGTCCTGGTCAAAGTATTCCTTTATCTGCCAGTGGGTCGACGGGATCTCGGTTATAGCGTCAAGCCCTTCGCGAATGTTTGCCCAGTAAGCGGTCTGGTCGTCTGCCTGCGGAAAGAGGCATCCGATGCCGATAATGGCCAGCGGTGTTTCGGAAGAGCTGTTTTCATTCTTCACTGCTTCAGTTTTCACCTGAGGTACTCCTTGATGTGAGCGTCTTCGAGCGGTTCCATCCGTAAGGCGTCTGCGGGAAGCGAAAGCCCCTGGCTACTAAGGAAGTTAGCGCGGGTAAGGACCGCAGCCCCGAAAAGTATGTTCAATGCCACTGTTGCCACCCTGCGGTGTTCGGTATGGGCCAGAAAGGAACCGGCAGCCCATTCGTTGAAAGCCCCCATGGCCGGACCGCACCAGATCTGGTAGTCGACAGTGCGGGACGGATCACCATCTTTGGCCCAGTGGGCTGCCTGTCCCAGGTACCAACGGAAGACAAGTGCCATGCGGTGCTTGGGGTCCCGGTCCCCCCGCTCCGCCTGTCGTGGGTCTCGATGTTGGAAATATGAGCGTGTCAGCTGCCAGATGTCGTTCAGTGGTGCGAGAAAGAGTGTTTTTTCAAGTTTTTCGCGGTCAATGGCCGGAATATCGTCGAGGCTCGAGCAGGAACGGTAGATCTCGTAAAGCCTGGAGGCGCGCATCGGGAACATGGTTCTGCGCTTAAGAACCTGTACCGTCACCCCCATTTCGAACATGTCGGCTGCCGGTGCCATGGTAACATCTGCCTGGCGCGTTTCGGCAAGCATCTGACGCACCGTGGCAGAAGTGTCCGATTCCACGCATGCCTGATTAACAGACCCTGTCATTATAAAGGCCGCACCCATTGCAAAGGCAGCAGCAGCAGCGGCGGGAGTGGCAATACCTCCTGCCAGCCCAACCCGGAGCGGCATGGAGTAGTCGTGCTCGGACTGAAGTCTCATTGCCACTGAATGAATGGTCGGGAAGAGGGCCAGTGCAGGACGGTTATCGGTATGCCCGCCGGAATCGGCCTCTGCGGTGATATCCTGTGACATTGGGATCAGGGCGGCAAGTTCTGCCTGCGCTGACGTGATTGTGCCATTGGATACCAGCTCCCGAAGAAATTTCTCGGGCGGGGGAGAAAAAAACCTGATGGCCAGCTCTTCGCGCGAGACCTTGGCAATGATCCTGTTAGGTGTTACGACCGTCCCATCCGGGCCGCGGTGGATGCCGTGGACCCTATAGCGGACCAGAGGCAGAGTCAGCGCCAGGAAGGCGGAGGCCTCCACCAGCCTGACCCCTTTGCGGATGTAGAGATCAACCAGCGCATTTTCCAGCTCCGGCTCCTGGGGGGAGTGGATGAGATTGACTCCATACGGGATCTCTGCGGCAGAGAGGCGATCGATTGCTTGTTCGACCTCAGGCGTACCGAGACCTGCGGCTCCGAAGAAACCAAGCATGCCGGCCCGTCCCAACTCCTCGACCATTTCGGTTGAACTGATCCCTTTTGCCATGGAGCCACCCAGATAAGGGTAGCGGATATCATACTCAGCACAGAAGGTTGGGTCGCCAAGATTCTCCGGCAGACAGGATGGTGCGTATCCGAACAGAGAATGCTGGTCTGAGGTTGGATTGTCGTCGCCGAGCAGGGCAACGCCTCCTGATTCCGGGGAAATGGCACCGTTCCTCTCTATCAGATAGAGAGGAAGGCTCACCATGCGGAGAGACTCTTTGATACTCTTCCGGGCTGCTCCGGCAGCCGAGGAAGCGGCGCGCCAGCTTCCCAGACAGGTATGCCCGCCATTCAACATGCCGGCTTTACTCCTTGAGTGAAACATTTTCAAATGGGAATCTCCTGAAGCTGATCAATTTGAGCTGTGAATTATGGATGTTGGGGGAGGGTATCACGTTTTTCCCGTCGCCCCGGATGCCGGATACTTTTATCGTCAAGTTTAACAGATGATATTTATATGAAACCGAGCAAAAAAACAAGAGTTGTGGATACGGTGCAGGCAGTTTGTTCTTTCCGGGTCGACTTTCTTTGATTCCTCCTGAATAATGAGTACACTGTTGATTCAAGTACGTAGAGAGTTTATTGCGGGAAAGGGGTTGGAAATGAGAAGTGTCCGGGTGACTATGGCATTGGTCTTTCTTCTGGCTGTTTCAGCGTTTGCCGGCAGTTCTGCGGAGACCCTCCGTGAATCTGCCGACGCTCTTGTACTCAAGAAGTCACTCTCTCTCCGCTATGCTGCCGTGATGCCACGCGAATGGGGGGAGACAGTCACCGGAGTAAAGACCCGCCTCAAGACACGCGAGAAGGTCATAGCCCTTACCATGGACGCCTGTGGCGGCGCCAAGGGTATGGGCTATGATGCGCGGCTGATCGAGTTCCTGCGGCAGGAACAGGTTCCGGCCACACTTTTCATCAATGCGCGCTGGATAGATCCCAACAGGACCGAGTTCGACCGGCTTGCAGCAGATCCCCTGTTTGAGATCGCCAACCACGGATTCCGGCACAGGCCTGCATCGGTGAACGGCAAGTCGGTGTACGGGATAAACGGTACGAAGAGTGTCTCGGAGCTGGTGGATGAGATCGAGCAGAATGCAATCAGGATAAAGGAACTGACCGGGCGACCCCCCCGTTTCTATCGATCCGGGACCGCCTACTATGACGAGATTGCGGTCAGAATTGCACATGAGCTTGGGGAGCAGGTGGCCGGCTTCTCGGTATTGGGAGATGCAGGGGCCACCTATTCCCGTGAACAGGTCAGAAAGGCGTTGCTTGGGGCTGCTCCCGGCTCGATAATCATCGTGCATATGAACCATCCCGGGGGCGGCACTGCCGATGGTATCATTGATGCCATTCCTGAGCTGAGGAAGCGGGGTTTCCGCTTTGTCCGGCTTTCGGAGATGGATCTGGAATAATATTAGATCCCCAGGACCTCTGCAAGCCGCAGCATCTCGTCCTGAGGCCTCTTCTCTCCCTTTATGACCTCCTCAATAGGTACCGCCTTGATGTCATTATTGGAGAGGCCGACCATGACTCCGTGCTCCCCGGCCACCAGGAGCTCGACTGCCTTCTTGCCGAAGCGGCTCGCAAGGAGACGATCAAAGACGGTCGGTGCGCCTCCGCGCTGATAGTGGCCCAGCACGGTCACCCGTGTCTCAAATCCAATGGCGTCCTTTATGGCATCGGCGATTTCCTGTGCTTGCCCCGCGCCCTCGGCAAGGATGATGATGGCATTGTCGCGCCCCTCTTCGTAACGGGCCCGGAGCTGCTGGCAGATTTCCGAGAGATCGACCTCGCGCTCCGGCACAAGGGCGAATTCCGCACCTGTCGCAATGGCTGCGATGCTGGCGAGATAGCCGGAGTTGCGTCCCATGACCTCGATGACAAATGCCCGTGCATGGGAGCTGGCCGTATCCTTGATGCAGTCCACAGCGTAGAGGATGTTGTTCAGGGCAGTATCCACCCCCAGCGCCATATCGGTGTAGGGGATATCGTTGTCGATGCTGGCCGGGATTCCCGTTACCGGAAATCCGAGCCGGTGAAGAGCCAATGCGCCGTTCAGCGAGCCATCGCCGCCGAGCACTACCAGCCCTTCGATCCCTTCCCGGGCAAGGACATCCAGCGCCTTTTGCTGGCCTTCCGGTGTGCGGAATTCCTGTGATCGGGCAGACTGGAGGAATGTCCCCCCTCGGTGAAGTATCCCTGAGACCGCCTTGGTGTCCAGCGGAAAACAGTCACCCTTCATCAGACCCAGATATCCCTTGCGAAACCCTACAACTTCAATGTTCATACGGATTGCCGTCCTCACCGCCGCACGGATGCAGGCGTTCATGCCGGAACAGTCTCCTCCGCTGGTCAAAATGCCGATTTTCTTCATCAGGTTTCTCCTTCAGACTTGGTATGGAGTTTTCGCAGATATTCCATCCGCTCATTAATGGTTTTTTCGTAGCCGTGGCCCTGTGGTTCGTAAAACCTTCTCCCCTGCAGTTTTTCAGGCAGGAATTCCTGTGAGACATACCCTTCCGGGTAATCGTGGGCGTACCGGTATCCCTTGTGGTACCCCAGCTCTTTCATTAATTTAGTGGGGGCGTTACGGATTTGGAGTGGCACAGGAAGGGCGCCGCTCAGCCTGACTTCGGCGAGAGCCGTGTCTATGCCGATGTACGATGCATTCGATTTGGGCGCTGTGGCCAGATAGCTGACCGCCTGGCCCAAAATGATACGCCCCTCCGGCATACCGATCATCTGGAAGGCCTGAAGGGCTGAAACAGCTACCTGCAGGGCACGAGGATCGGCATTCCCAATATCCTCGCTTGCCAGGATCACCATCCTGCGGAGGATGAAGAGGGGGTCCTCGCCTGCCTCCAGCATTCTGGCCAGCCAGTAAAGCGCCGCGTCCGGATCTGAACCCCTCATCGACTTGATAAAGGCGGAGATGACGTTGTAGTGTTCCTCTCCCCCCTTGTCGTAGAGAAGTGCCTTCTTCTGCAAGGCTTCGAGAGCGGTTTCCCGAGAAATCTCCCCGCCGATTGCCAGCCGTGCCGCGGTCTCCAGGGTATTGAGGGCGATGCGGGCATCCCCACCTGACTGCCCGGCGATGAAGGAGAGGGCAGTATCATCTGCCTCAAGAACCATGCTGCCGAGCCCTCTGTCTGTTTCAGCAAGGGCGTTTCGAAGGATCGCAATGATTTCCGTTTCGGTAAGCGGGTTGAGGACCAGAACCTTGCAGCGGGAGAGAAGGGGTGCGATAACCTCGAAAGAAGGGTTTTCGGTGGTGGCGCCGATGATGGTGAATATGCCGCGTTCCACATACGGGAGGAATGCGTCCTGCTGGGATTTGTTGAAACGGTGGATCTCGTCGACAAACAGGATGGTCCGTTTAGCGTGGAACTTCAGCTCATCCTCGGCTTCCTTCAGAACCTCGCGGATTTCCTTTACCCCGGTGAGGATAGCAGAGAAAAAGATGAAGTGAGCGCTGGTTGCGTTGGCAATTATGCGTGCAAGGGAGGTTTTTCCGGAACCGGGCGGACCCCACAGGATAAGAGATGGCAGCTGATCAGATTCGATGAGGCTTCTCAGCATCCTGCCCGGACCGAGTAGATGCTCCTGCCCTACGTATTCGTCAAGGGTTCGGGGGCGCATCCGCTCTGCCAGCGGGGCGTTTTTCATAGTTTCATTTTCTGCGGCTGAGGAGAAGAGATCCATGCGTGGATGAGTTACATCCATACGTAAAATCTGTCAACAATAAAGCTGGATTCGACAGTTGAAGGAGTCCGGGTTTACTCAATTTCGTAATTATAATTACCATATTGGGGGTGCAAAAAAGTACGAATGTGTTGCATGTTCTGTTATTGTTTGTATGATCTAATAAAACATGAAGGAGGGTCGTATGAACCAAAGGACTATAGTATCGATACTTATGGTTATCCTTTGTCTGTCAGTATCTGCATGCAGCGCTATCAGATCAGGGTCCGGTTCGACATCGGCAGTGACAATGAACAGCCATACCATGGTAAGGAGTTCACTGGATGGATTGATTACTGCCTATGAAGCGAAGAGCGGCAGCCATTTCTCCGGCCTGGTAAGTGACTCCTATCAGGGTGAGAAAAGAGTTCTTGATAAAGCAGTGATGCGAGATTTTGGAACATTTCACAACCTCTCCATCCGGTATACAGTCAACAACATAACTCTCGGAGACAACGGTATGGTATCTGTGGCAATCACCTTCACACGGGGATGGACCGACATAAAGACAACAAATACAATGAGCGAGACGAGAGAGACCTCCCTTGTTTTTGTTCTTGAGGACAACGTCTACAGACTTCTATCACAGGGTCGACCACAGCTTTTTGGATTCAACTGATCTTGTAGCCGCTTCAGGGGTTCGCGCATCCGGTTTACTGCACCCGGAATGCTCCAGTTTGCGATCCAGGATATCTTTCTATTCAGACAGGAGGGGGATGTAATGACAATAAGTGGCAGAGTACGGTGGCAGATGCCGCTGCTGGTTGCCGGGGCGGTTATGGTAAGTGCTGTTGTTCCCTTAAATGCAACGGCTGAGCATGAGATTCACGGTTCAAACGATTTTTCAGTTACGTACAATGATGTTAGCGGGCCAGGCCGAGATCAATCGTCTTTGACGAGGGGAACCAAATACCTGGATGAGATGAGTGTCTTTGGTAATGGCCGGCTGGGTAGCGTTGACTATAACTGGACCGTCGGTGGCAAGGCAACTGACGACAGGCGCAATGACCCCAAAAACTTTTCCCTTACCAATCTCCAGGGGCGCTTCACTGATAAAATTCATGCGCTCACTATCGGTGACACCTTCGAGTCGTTTTCCCAGTATGCCCTTAATACGGCAGTAAAGGGAAGTTCCTACAAATACTCCCGTGGCGGCTATGTGCCGGAAATCTCTCTCATCTACGGCCTTGCATACCCCCGATGGGACAACATCTGGGGTACAAAGACCACCGAGCGCCAGATATTTGGAGGGAAGATAAAGCAAGCGCTTCTGCAGGATGAACTCTGGATCGGGTTCAGCGGCGTACAGACCATTGACCATAAAGGCACCTCTTCTCTGTATGATGGCAACGTGTTTACCGGTGACTGGGAATACCGTCCTATCCCTGGGCTGGTCATCAGGGGGGAGTCTTCATTCTCATACTATGGCCAGGAACAACCCGGAGTTTATACAGAGACAAACGGCTATGCCCACAAGGTTGAGGCAGTCGGAGATGCGGACCCCAGTCGGGTCAGCATTGAATATGAACTGGTTTCCCCCAGATACCTTACCCTGGCCGGCTCGGCAACTCCTGACAGGGAAAAGGTAAAGTCCAAGTGGCGTTACAAGTATGCCAAGGATCTGACCATGAACTTCGGTTTCCTCTGGTTCCATGATAATATCGACGGTCAGAAGACAGCTGGCCGCACCGACCGTTACAAGCCGGAAGCAGGCATAACCATCAAACGCCTGTTTTCCAGGCAGTATGCAGTGGCTGACCTCTCCTACAAGCTCGATATCGCAACCGGTGTGACAAAAAGTACCGATCACTTCGTAAATCTCAACTATCGCGACCGGTTTGGCCTGTTCGACAGTGATACCAACTTCGGTATCATTCGCTACGACATCACAGGGAGCCGCCGTTCCTTCGAGTACACCTACAACACGGCTCTTTCCAGTCGTCATAGTCTTGGTGCTGTCGTACTTAAGCCGAGCCTGTATCTGGGTGGCTGGACCGCCAATGAGGAGTTGGCGGCACCACAGGCAACGGATCAGATCTACGAATACTCTGCCGGACTTGGTGTCGATATCCCTTCAGTGAAAATCACCTCGAATCTGAAAGTCGGCGAAAACCGGCTGGTTAAACAGGTGGGAACAGATACTGCCAAGACTTTTGCAAATCTGAATATTTTTTGGCGGCCGGATTTCCTGACCAGGGCCCAGGGGATGCTATACGCCAAGGCATCTGTCAATGACTTCCGTTATGATCCGAACTCCGGTTCAGGCAGCCAGAATTTCCGTGAGTGCAGCGTTACCGGCGGCATTAACCTCCAGTTCTGATCCGGATTTCCGTTACCATATTTTGAAGGAGTGTGAACCATGAAGATAAAGCAACTTTTTACAATCATGATGTTGTTGCTGGCGCTCACCGGAGTGGCCGAAGCAAAATGGTGGATTTTCGGACAGTCGAATGAAGAGGTATCCTTCAGCTATCTTTACCTGAACAGCGTTTCTTACGAGGAGAGCGGGTTAAAGACCTCTGTGCCGAAAAGTTCACTGGAAAACGGAGAGCTGCGGATCAATGGGCGGGCAAAGGTCGGCAAGGGTAAAATCGGCGGCGTTCGGATCAGCAGGGATGATAGAGCCACATGGCAGGATGCGAAGTTTAGCGATGACGGAACTTTCGAATTCCGCTTCCGCCCGGAACTTGCCAAAACCTATATTCTCTATCTGGAGATTACCGATACGGCAGGAAAGGTAAATGATGTTGATAAAACCCGGAAGGAGCTGACGATCATCGAAAGCAATGCCCAGCAGCTTGTCAAGACATCTCTGGATGAGCTTATCGCGGCGTACCGGAGCGAAGACCCTGCACGCTTCATGAAGCTGGTAAGTGGCGAATTCACTGGAGACAGTGCCAATATCGACCGGGCTATCAGAAAGGACTTCAGCGCCTTTGACAACATCGACATCCGGTTTACCCTGAACAATGTTACTCTTGACCCGCGAGGGCTTGTTTTTACGGGGATCACCTTCAGCCGTATCGTTACCTCCAGCAAAAGCGGCAAGACATTGAGCGACAAAGGATCCACCGAACTCATATTCAAGCTTGAAGAGGGTGGGGCAAAGGTCTTCAGCATGAAAAACCCGCTGATCTTCGGCCTGTCCGATCCGGCGGAGGTTGCCACAGGGAGTTCCGGAAACATTTCCGATCCACTGATTGTCATTGACGCCAGCGGTAATCTGGCCAAGGTTTCCCCTGCTGTTTACGCGCAGCTCATGGCTGACGGTAGCTACAGAATAACCATTAACGCCGATGGAACCTCGACCATAACCACAAGTAATGCCAGCTATATAACACGTTATGATGGCACACTGGTTTCATCAGGCGGCGGGAGCTCAACGGTAGAATCCGGGACATTCACCCTTGCATCGCAGCCGGGGAGTTTTGATGGTTTTGATTTTGCCTTGGGACAGAACGCAGCATTCAACAACGATATCTTTCTCGGCTACATGGGGTTCATCGCCTCCAACTCCGGGGCGCAGTTTCGAGACCTTGGGCTGACAAGCATTAACACTGTAACATCTGTGCCAGACCCGGCGACTTCAGCATATTTTGTCAATTCGACAATCCCTTTGCAGAACGGCGTCAACACTGGCCATGTCTATGCGATAAAGCTTCTCAATGGTAAATATGCCGTCATCGAGATTGTAACCGCCGCCGTAAACTTCAACCCGACAACAGCGATGCTTCGCTACAAGTATCAGCCGAACGGTACTCGTAATTTCTGATGAAAGTGAATATGAACCGATTACTGATTATCATCTGCCTGCTGCTTCAGATTCAGGCTCCGTTCAGAGCGCACGCTGCCGACCTCGGAGCAGCAGCAGATGCAATAGACAACTATGTCCTGCCTGCCTACCCTATTATCTATGGCGAGATTGTCGAGAAGTTTTCCGAAGAAGAGATGAAGAATGTAAATCTGGTCCTCAAGGGGGTCGAGATTTTCGGCTACTGCAAGGCGCTGGGGGATATTGCGAACAAGGTTGATTCAGGTGACAACCTTGGCGCCTCCCTTGATCTGGCTGCCAACGGGGCAAATCTGGCGATCACCCTTCTTAAGGACGAGGCGACCAAGAAGGTCATGATCGGTAGCATTGCGGTTGGCGCGTTGCCGCTCACCGGTCTCCTGACTGCAATCGATATCGCCAGGAAGTCCAGCGAGGCGGTACAAAGCAGCAAAACAGCCCTTGATCTGGAGCGGCTGTATTACTCGGTCGAGAATGATCAACTGCTGAAAGTGAAGGGGAGGGAGCTGGGGCAGGGAGACCCGATCCGGGTTGACAGTGCCGCCGTTGAACACCTGTGGCGCAAGGTTATGAATGATGAAAAATGGTCGGAACTACTGAAAAATTATGTGACCAATGAACTGTCCCAGGATTGGCCGGAACCGTCACTTTGGGAACAGATTACCTTAGCCTCCAATTTCCTCCGGGAAGACGCCCTGCTGCAGGAAAAGACCAGACTCAAGGGGCATATTGCCGGCCTGCTGCGCCAGCTGAACAATGTGGCTAAAAAACGCGAGGCAACGGTTCTGGTTTCGCAAATGCTGAAAGAAATTTCTGCAATGACAAATAAGATATCAGTCGCAGAGCTCTCCAACGCTTTCAGCGCCTATTCGTATGCATTAAAGGAGCTGCCCAGAGTCAAGGTCTTTGTTGATGGACTGCCGCAGCAGGTTTCCGCCTATCAGGCAAGGGTAGCAAAGGCTTCTGCAGCTGAGCTGACTAAACTCAAGGAAACAGAGATGCTCCAGATGCTGGGGGGCATAAGCGGAACTGCAGCAATAGTTCAGAAACTACCATCCAAAGGGCGCTACGCCTCAGTCCGCCAGGACCTGCTCACCCGGCTGGAGGCTGGATATAAGGCCGTTGCCGGAGTCCGTAACTCGGTCTTAAGGGCTGAGATCAACGTAAGACTGGCGGAAGAGGCGAAAAAGCTGGCTTCAGAGGATACTGAGTTCCGTTTCAGTCGTTATGACTGCGGCAAAAGTTTTGACGATGTCAAAGGTGATTTTGCCCAACTGGTGCTGACCGGTGATGCCGGCGCCGGTGAGGCAGTCAACCGGGTAAAGGATCAGATCCGGACTCGGATTGACGACATAACGCCGAAATATCAGAAGGACCTTGAGGCTAATCAGAAGATCTACGGTGAGAAGGCCAGTGAGCTGAGTTCACAGCTGCAGCGGCTTTACGAGCAGGGGCGTAAAGCGGTGAACTCGAACGAGCAGGATCAGCTTGATAGAGCAATCGTCGCTCTTTCCGGGAAAATCGCTGAACTTAACGACCGTTATGGGAAGTACAATGCCCTGTACACCTCAACTACGACCGTTGACATTGAAGGGTGTACTGCAATCAATCGGGAAATAGATGCTTTTGTCGCAGCAAACGCCAACCGCTTCAATACGGTAATCGGTTCACTGAACGCCTATGTCGCAGACGCATCAAGGAAGTGGTTCCTTTATCAGGAAGAGCATCTTCACAAGACAAATGGCTTATCCGTATTCCTTGTTCCCGAAATCAACGAACTGGAAAAGACCATGGCGGATAATCCGGCATCATACATCGGCATCTCTTTTACCGGACTGAAAACCAAATTGGTCAAACTGCCGGAAGCGTCGAAATCCAGGAACCTCATAGATACCATGGCTGGAATTAATGACACTCTCTACAAACAGGTTAATGGAATCTACTCCTTTAGAATGCATTATTACAGTGCCTACGACATCTATTACCGGAAAAATCTGCATTACATGGAGAGCCCTCAGTCAAAAGAGGATCTGAAGGTGGTTACCGATGCCATTGCCGCAGCAGAGATTGCCATTAACGGTACCCAGGCGGAAGACATCCAGAGCGGAGCGCACGGCTGGCTGGACGGGCTTAAAGAGGGACTCAGGCAGTTGCGAGCAGAAACCGCTGAGTTTGACAAGGCGCTCAACAGGGGATCCGGTCTGGCAGCAGGGTTCGATCAATACTGCATAGATGCTGTCAGGATAAATGGCCAGATAACAGAAGACAGTGACGCGCTGTTTGCCGTTTTGCGCAGATTTCAGAGGGCATATTACCGGATCGATGGAGAGGTGAGGGACTTCCTGCTTTCAGATGCCAAGGACCGGGTGCTTGATGGCAGTCAGATTCTCAGGATTCTCGATGAGCACGAAATTCTGGACTTCAGTAAAAAAGCCGGTATCGGGATTGAGACGATCGTCAGTGAAGTATTCTATGAAATCAGGTCTTCCAAGGGGCTCGTCTCAATAGAAGCAAAACATTTAACCGAAGCCCGTAATCTTGCCGAGTCTCTTCCCGTGACGGATTATCAGCAGTTTTTCGACAAACTTATCAGCTTCAAGGAGAAAAAGGGAGAGGTCGGAGTTCTGTTTGAGAAATATTTTGAAGTCGGGCAGAAATTCGTGACAATGTTTCAGATTGACCCTAAACTCGGCGAAGAAGCAAAGAAGCTTTTCGATATAATCGTCGCCAAACGTGACATAGTTATGAAAAAGCAGGCCGATATCGATGAAAAGAAGGCAAGATTCGATCTGATCCTGCAAAGAGCCACACAGTTAAAGAGAGACATGGATGATGCCTTTGCCAGAAAATCCTATGACAATGTAACAGGAATAGGTTCATTTCTTGGGGACATTAAAGAGAAATATCAGGTAATAGGGGCTACCAGAAGTGATATTGATCAGGTACTGGATGCTATAACGCAGATGATGGTTGAAGCACGACGGTTGCAGACCAGCGGAGCTGATGAACAGTTTGCCCAGATCAGGGAGTTTTACGGGCGGTTTCGTGAAGCATATGAAGCCAGAAACGACTCTCTGCTCATCAGTTTCATCGCTGACGACTGGCAGGCAGGTGATGGTACGACACTTGCGGATTTGCAGGGGAATTTAAGCAGATCTTTCAGGGTTTTTGACGAAATCAGCTACCAGCTTTCCAATCTGAACGCAATAAAGGCATCAGGCTGGTACAACGTGACTTATGATGTCACAATCACCAGTCGGATTTATCGGCGAAACATAAAGCATGTTGAAAAATCTCAGGTCACTGAAATGGTAGCCATTGACGCACAGGGGAAACCTAAGATAACAAGAACTTTAAACGGACGTTACTGGACAGTTGAGTGACCGGCATTGCAAATTACCCATATGGCAGTCTTTCAATTTGAATGAATACAATTCTTTGCTGCCTTATAAACAGTGAGTTTGATCTCTAGTGGTCGGCCCGGTGAAGGAAATCCTTCACCGGGCACTTTTATGCCCCTTGTGATCAATGCATTGCCCTTCATGCAGACAGTGTTGTGCCGTAGCCTCCACCGCCAGTGTAGTTACATCCCATATCTCCTCTGCGTATTCGGCTATTGTCCGGTCGCTTGAGAATTTTCCCATGCAGGCGGTATTTATTATCGACATTCTTGCCCAGGCTTTACTGTCACGATAAAGCTCGCTCACGAGATCCTGGCATGCAATATATGACTCATAGTCTGCAAGCAGCATGTAGTTGTCGCCCTGGTTCAGGAGCGAATCCACGATCGGCCTGAAAAGTTCGGAGTTGCCTGAAGAGAACGCACCGCTTCCTATCATGTCGATGACTTTTTTCAATGCCGGGTTGCGTTGATAGAAATCCTTCGGATTGTACCCTTTTGTGCGGAGATCGTGGACCTCTGGCGTTGTAAGGCCAAAAATGAACATGTTTTCTCGACCGATCTCATCCATCATTTCTATGTTTGCGCCGTCCAGAGTCCCGATAGTGAGTGATCCGTTAAGGGCGAATTTCATGTTACCGGTTCCGGACGCCTCTGTTCCGGCTGTTGAAATCTGTTCGGAGAGATCCGCAGCAGGAAAAATCTTCTCTGCAAGGGACACTCCGTAGTTGGCAAGAAACACAACTTTGAGTCTGTCACGAACGTCCAGATCGTTGTTTATGACATGGCCGACACAGTTGATCAGGTTTATTATCAGCTTGGCTATGAAGTATGAAGGAGCAGCCTTGCCGCTGAAGATAAATGTTCGAGGTACGATTTCGATATCCGGGTTTTCCTTGATCCGGTTATACAGGGTTATTATATGCAGGACATTCAACAGCTGCCGCTTGTACTCGTGAATCCGTTTTACCTGGCAGTCGAATAGCGAGTTTTCATCTATCTTGATGCAGTTATGCCTCGCAATGTAGCTAGCCAGGTTCTTTTTGTTTGCTACTTTTACCTCCTGCCAGCGGGAAACGAACTCAGCATCCTCGGCAAGAGGGATCAGTTTATGCAGTTCAAAAAGGTCGGTTACCCAGCCATTGCCCAACTTTTCACTGATCAGGTCTGACAGTAGTATATTGGATTTCTTCAGCCAGCGTCGCTGTGTAATCCCGTTCGTCTTGTTGTTGAATCGCTCCGGATACATCTCATAGAAATCCCGGAAAAGGTCTTTCTTGAGTATTTCGGAGTGAAGGGCCGCAACACCGTTTACCGAGTGGCTGGCGACAATGCAGAGGTTGGCCATCCTGACTTTTCGCTCCCAGTGCTCCTCTATCAAAGACATCCGTTCCAGTTTCCCCAGGTCTCCGGGGAATTTTTTTCGGACTTCTTCAAGAAAGCGATTGTTGATTTCGTATATGATCATCAAATGCCTTGGGAGTATCTGCTCGAAAAACCACAGTGGCCATTTTTCAAGCGCTTCAGGCAGGATTGTATGATTGGTGTAGGCAAAGGTGCTGGAGGTAATCTTCCAGGCATCTTCCCATTCGACCCCTTCCAGGTCGATGAGTACCCTCATCAATTCGGGAATCGCAAGGGTTGGATGAGTGTCGTTAAGCTGGATGGAAACCTTGTCGGGGAGGAGTCTGAGGTCGGTGTGCATCTTTTTGAACCGGTAAATTACATCATGAACTGTTGCGGATGCGAGGAAGTACTCCTGTTTGAAACGGAGTTCCTTGCCTTCCAGTACGTTGTCTGCAGGGTAAAGCACCTTGGAGATATTTTCTGAAAGCATCTTTTTTTCAACAGCACGGATGTAGTTACCCTCGTTGAAAAACTTCAGGTCGAATTCACGGCTGGACTTGGCACTCCAGAGTCTCATGGTGTTGACAGTGGTGTTCTGGTACCCCGGGATCGGGGTGTCGTAGGCCATTGCCATGACCTCTTCTGTATCCACCCAGTTATGTTCCGTTCGCCCTTCACGGCTGGTTGTAGTGACTACCCTTCCGTAAAATTTTACCGGATGCAGGTGCTCCTGACGGTCCATTTCCCAGGGGTTCCGGTATCGGAGCCAGTTGTCGGGGAGTTCAACCTGGGCGCCATCAATAATTTTCTGGCGGAAGATCCCGTACTCGTAACGTATGCCGTAACCGTAAGCCGGTATTGACATGGTTGCCATGGAGTCGAGGAAACAGGCTGCAAGCCTGCCGAGCCCGCCATTGCCGAGTCCTGCGTCCTGCTCGTCGTCAACAATTGCATCGAAATCGTACCCCAGCGAAATCATTGCCTCCTTGAACTCTTCATACATCCCGAGGTTGATAAGGCTGTTCTCCAGGGTTCTTCCCATCAAGAACTCCATCGAGATATAATAAACCCGTTTCTGGTCGCTGTTGTAGTATGCCTGCTGGGTATCCAGCCATCGCTCGACCATCCGGTCCCTCACTGCATAAGCAAGGGCATTGTAGATATCGTAGCGGCTTGCGGAATACTTGTCTTTCCCTAGAGAATATTCAAGGTGTTCGAGGTAAGACTTGATAATAAGCATCAAGCTGTCCAGTTCCGGAGATTCTTCATGTGCTATGGAGGATTGTGCCATTTTAGGACCTCAATATCAGAAATTGCTACATTCAAATGTGCAGGTGAATAGTATTATAGCCGCTCTTGCCGGAATTTCCATTGGACAGCAAAAATGAACTCTGTTATTAATTTTTCATAGTGTTTGGACACGGGAGCATGAGAATGAAACGAGTTGCAATTATTGCGAAAGTTCATGACCCACGATGCCAGGGGATTGCATGCGAACTGATAGAGTGGTTGGTCGCTCACGATGTGGAGCCGCTTGTTGAAGCTCACCTTGCGCGCCATCTGGTTTACACGAAGGGGATGGACTCAGCATGTTTCCCCGATATTGCCGAACTTGTGGTTGTTCTCGGCGGGGACGGCACTCTTATATCAGCCGCAAGGTTGATAGGCGGGAGAGAGATACCGATTCTAGGGGTCAACCTCGGGAGCCTCGGTTTTTTGACAGAGATCACAATGGAGGAGCTTTACCCTTTATTGACTGATTGCCTCAAAGGGGAGTTTAAGGTTTCAGAGAGAATGATGCTCGATTGTACGGTCCTTCGCGCAGGCATGGAGATTGCCCGACACAAGGTCCTGAATGACGTGGTCATCAACAAGGGGGCACTGGCGAGGATCGTTGATCTGGAGACAAAGGTCGACTGCCATCATATCACCACATTCAAGGCCGATGGGCTGATCATCTCCACCCCGACCGGATCAACGGGGTACTCGCTTTCCGCCGGTGGTCCGATCATCCACCCCTCCATGAAATGTCTGGTTATTACTCCCATCTGCCCTCATACACTAACCAACCGTCCCATCGTGGTGGCGGATGAGTCCCTTATCGGCATAACCGTGTCGTCGCTTGATGACGAGGATGTCTATCTCACGCTTGATGGACAGGTGGGGGTGGAGCTCAAGAGCGGGGACGTTATCCAGGTTCGCCGTGCCGAGCACTATTCGCGGCTGGTGATGTCGAAGAGCAGGAATTTCTTCGAAGTGTTGCGCACCAAACTCAAATGGGGCGAACGCTAACGGCTTCGCCAAAAGTCCATCTGCTGCGTTACGCTCACTCTTCGTCGTTGCGACGTAGCTCACGGCTACGACTCACTCCTCAGAATTCGCAAGCCTTGCATATGGAGCTTTTTGCTGTGCCGTTTTATAATAAACTTCGATCTGGATTTGCTCGCATTGTCAGACAGAGAACCATATGCTGACCGACCTCAATATAAAAAACGT
>JAYSLX010000204.1:0-10311 GCA_043725245.1 Geobacteraceae bacterium
ACCGATTATGGCGTTAAAAAATGTTTGCATGGCGCTGTATGATCGCCTATGATGCGGCGAATGACGCGGCATGACGAGATCACTATCTGCCTGATGACCAAGGCTGATCTGGACGAGGTACTGGCCATTGAAGCAGCCTCATATCCGCTCCCATGGGCCAGAGAGCACTTCCTGGATGAGATCGGTTCTCCGTTTGCCTTTCCGATGGTCGCCCTTGACGGACAGGGGAGGGTGGCCGGCTATATTTGCCCGACTCTGCTCCTTGACGAAGGGGATATCCGTAACGTCGCTGTCCGGACCGATCTTCGTGGTAAAGGAGTTGGTCAGCTCCTTGTTGAGAAGGTGATTGCCGAGTGCAGGGATCATGGTGCCACTTTTGTCGGACTGGAAGTCCGGGTCTCCAATCTGCCTGCCCGGGCTCTCTACCGGAAATTGGGATTTGTAGAAGCCGGGATTCGCTCAAAATACTATGAAAATGGCGAGGATGCCATCCTTATGGAGTGCAGACTCTGTCAAACCGGAGATCGCTGATGCAGTTCAAGTCCATGCTCCTGTCAAACGTCGAGGTTTCACCCTCCTACTTCCGGATCCGTATGACCGCCCCCCCTTCCATCGTAGATTCTCAGCCGGGACAGTTCGTGATGCTGCGCGTAAACCCTGCAATCGATCCGCTGCTCCGGCGCCCCTTCGGCCTCTTCGATCTAGGGACTTTTGAAACCGAGTTTACCGACTGCGGCAGGCAGAGCTACATGGAGATCCTTTACAAGGTTGTGGGAAAAGGGACTGCCATGCTTTCGTCCCTTCACCAGGGGGACCACCTGGATGTCCTTGGTCCGCTGGGTAAGGGGTTCGTTCCGGGCGATCCTGCGGGCGAGAAACTGCTGGTCGGCGGCGGTGTAGGGCTGGCGCCGCTTTACTATCTGGCTCGCGAGCTGGTAAAGGGATCAAAGGTCAATCTCTTTGCCGGAGGCCGGAACAAGGAGGATATCCTCTGTATCACCGAGTTCGAGCGTCTGGGTGTAGAGACCTATGTGGCGACGGATGACGGGACCCTTGGCGCCAGAGGTCTGGTGACAGAGGTATTCGAACAGCAGCTGGAAAAAGTAAGGCATGGGGCAATGATCTTTGCCTGCGGTCCGTTTCCGATGCTGAAGGCCGTTGCACTGCTTGCCGAGAAATACAGCGTCCCCTGCCAGGTCTCGCTTGAGGCGTACATGGCCTGCGGGGTAGGTGCCTGCCTCGGTTGCGTGGTGAAGGGGAAGAACCACAGCGATGCAACGCCTGATTACCGCTGTGTCTGCAAGGATGGGCCAGTATTTGACAGCAGGGATCTGAAGTGGGAGTAGGGATTAATAGTATATGGGTGTACGGCGTGCCCCCTTCCGGAGTGTGATGAGATGACAAGACCGAATTTTTCCGTTGATATAGCAGGGATCAAGCTCCGCAACCCGGTGATGACCGCCTCCGGTACCTTCGGCTACGGCGCTGAATTTGCGCCTTACATGGACCTTGAGAAGATCGGTGCCATCGTCACCAAGGGACTCTCCATGAACCCGAAGGCAGGTAACCCGACGCCAAGGATCGTGGAGACCCCGGGCGGCATGTTGAACGCCATCGGCCTTCAGAACGTCGGGATCGATGCCTTTATCAGCGAAAAGGTCCCGTTTCTCAGGACGATCTCCACGCCGGTCATCGTCAACCTTTACGGCAATACCCTTGAGGAGTACGGCGAACTGGCCGCCCGGATCGATGCCATCCCCGAGGTTGCAGGGATTGAGGTGAACATCTCCTGCCCGAACGTAAAGCAGGGGGGGATCGTCTTCGGCACTGACCCAAAGGCAGCCTACGAGGTGGTCAGTCTGGTGCGTGAGTCGACCATAAAGCCGATCATTGTAAAGCTCTCGCCGAATGTCACGGATGTGGTTGTCATGGCTCAATCCTGCGTGGATGCAGGTGCCGACGCCCTGTCGTTGATCAACACCCTGACCGGAATGGCCATTGACCTGCAGAAGCGAAGACCTATCCTAGCCAACATCACTGGCGGGCTTTCGGGCCCGGCCATAAAACCGGTGGCTCTGCGGATGGTCTGGCAGGTGGCAAAGGCGGTGCAGGTGCCGATCATAGGGATCGGCGGGATAATGACCGCCACAGACGCGCTTGAATTCATGCTGGCAGGAGCCACCGCCATCCAGGTCGGGACCGCCAACTTCCTCGACCCGTCAACAGCCCAGACCATTGCCGAAGGGATGGAGGCGTACCTGGTGGAAAACGGCATCTCCGACATAAAGGAGCTCATCGGGGCACTACGGGTCTGAAAGAATCGTAAAAACATGGCGAATAATTTGAACATCGGTGACAAGAGCGGTTCGGTTACACCTTCGACTGCCTCACTCAATCGGAAGCTCGGTACCTCGCCCGCTCCCCGGATGTTAAAACCATCAGAGATCGCATTGCTGCGGCGGAGTAAGCAGGAGATTGCCGCCAAGCTCAAGAAATCGGCATAGCGGTCCTATTTAACTGTGTTGAAACAAGCGAAGGGCGCCTTGTCAGCAAAATGCTGGGGGCGGTTTTTAGTTTGCACTTCATCACATCATTACAGGTCTACACTTGTGACAATGTCCTATGTGTAGACCCTTTACTTGACCCCCTCTTTCTAACTCCTCTGCAAGTGAATACCCCCACAAAAAGCGTCCACAGGGAAACGATCACAGCGAGTAGAGGGCGCGCCAAAGTGAAGCGCTCGGTTCCCCCGTTTTCCTGTGGTGCGACTAAATAATCATCTCAATCCGTGCCGCAGGAGTATAATAACAATATAAGCAAGCGGTGCGAAATCAATACCACGCCGTCAAACTTGGATTCTGCAGTTCAGAGAAAATGTGGAGCAGAAAGGAGTAGCTTATGTACGCAATTACCGGAGCAACAGGAAATATAGGAAGCAAGGTTGCCGATATCCTTCTCGCCAGGGGTGAAAAGGTGCGGCTGATAAGCAGAGACGCTGCCAGGCTGCAGCGATACGTGGAAAGGGGCGCCGAGCCGGCAGTGGGAGACCTGACGGACGTGAAATTCCTGACCGACACCTTTTCGGGTGTTAAAGCTGTTTTCGCCATGATCCCGCCCAACTATGGAGCGCAGGATTTCCGCTCCTACCAGAACATCGTCGGGGCCAGTATCGTCATCGCCCTCGGCAACGCCGGTGTCACACACGTGGTGAACCTGAGCAGCCAGGGTGCCGAGCTACTCCGGGGAACCGGGCCGATCGTGGGTCTCCATGATCAGGAAGAACGCCTCAACCGATTAGGGAAAGTGAATGTCCTTCATCTGCGCTGCACCTACTTCATGGAGAACCTGCTGGTGAACGTACCACTCATCCATGAGAAGGGCATCGCCGGTTCGGCGGTGAAGGGCGACCTGAAATTCGCCATGATCGCTACCAAGGACATTGCCTACCGGGTCGCCGGGCATCTGGTAGCGCGAGACTTCAACGGTAAGTCGAACCGGGATCTCCTCGGGGAGCGTGACCTCACCCTGCAGGAGGCATTCACCATCATCGGCCGTCGTATCGGCATCCCCGATCTCAAGTATGTGAAGTTCACCTACGAAGATGCTGCCAAGGCGTTGGTCGACATGGGGATCAGCCCTAATGTAAGCAGTCTGTTCATCGAGATGAGCAAGGCTCTCAACTCGAGTTTCTTCGCCGTAAACAGACCCCGGACAACCGAAAACAGTACGCCGACCTCCATTGAGGAGTTCAGCAAAGTATTTGCCGCGGCATATACGGCAGCAACAGTGCGCAAGGCTGCCTGACGAACAGCCGCTAAGGCGACTGTCATAATATCAGTTTAGCCCGCCGGAAAGCGGGTTTTATTTTATCCAACAGCCGAATCAGAGTTGTCGGAGTCAGACCACTTCTGCCGATATTGTGGTATCGTTGTGCATGACCCTCGAAACATTCGTCACAATCTACGGTTATCCGGCACTCTTCGTCGGGGCCCTGCTGGAAGGGGAGACCGTCGTCATTATCGCCGGTTTCCTGGCGCACAGCGGGCATCTCCACCTGCCATGGGTCATGCTGACCGCCTTTATCGGGGCATTCACCGCAGACCAGTTCTTCTTCCAGGTAGGGAAAAGGAAGGGGAAGGCTTATCTGGAGAACAACCCCCAGTGGGGGCCCCGTGTCGACAAGATCCGTCGCTTCCTCGTCGGCTACCAAGTGATTGCCATCCTCGCCTATCGCTTCGTCTACGGCATGCGGACCATTACGCCGATTGTTATCGGTGCCAGCGGTTTCTCCACCCTCCGCTTCGTCGGTCTCAACTTCTGCAGTACCTTTCTCTGGTCGGTGTTCGTCTCAACAGCCGGCTACTATTTTGGTCGTCTGTTTCAAACATTTCTGCAGGACATTCAACATTATGAAATAGTCATCATGCTGGCAATCGCGGCGACTGGCGGAGTGCTCTGGTTCTACCGCTACCGGATAAAGAACCGCTGACGAGCAACTCCAAAGGGACTGCCTATAAATGAGGCATTCAGGCAATGGTGTGTAGGTAATAGGCAGGTGATACAGGAAATAATGCTTTGATAACGGTATGTTGCTGATTGGCACGTGTCGTGCTTAGTTGAGTTAAACAGACAGTGATCGACAGAGACAGTGGCAAAGGCGCCATCCATTTCTTGCAATGGATGGCGCCTTTTTTATCCCAACGCTACTCACCCGGATAATGGTGGGGGAGATTATGGCCAAGCCTGACTGGTACGACACAACCGAATGTGAAACGCACGACAAGGGGGCACCCAAGTTCTGCAAAAAGTCAGAGCCGGGGGAGGGGACTGAGCGGAGCTGTGCATACGATGGAGCACGTGTGGTGCTGATGCCGATCACCGACGTGATACACCTGGTCCACGGCCCCATTGCCTGTGCCGGAAACTCCTGGGACAACCGTGGCGCACGTTCAAGCGGGTCGCAGCTCTACCGGCGTGGTTTTACCACGGAGATGATGCAGAACGACGTAATCTTCGGCGGCGAAAAGAAGCTCTACAAGGCAATCCAGGAACTGGCCGTACGTTATCCGGAAGCAAAGGCCATCTTTGTCTACGCTACCTGCGTAACCGCCATGACCGGCGACGACGTGGAGGCGGTCTGCAAGGCTGCCTCTGAGAAGGTTGCCATGCCGGTTATCCCGGTTAATACCCCAGGGTTCATCGGCGACAAGAACATTGGCAACCGCCTGGCCGGCGAGATCCTCTTCAAATATGTGATCGGAACTGCAGAACCGGCAGTGGTGGGAGAGTACGCGATCAACCTGATCGGGGAATACAATATTGCAGGCGACCTCTGGGGGATGCTCCCGCTGTTCGACCGGCTGGGAATAGAGGTACTTTCCTGCTTCAGCGGCGACGCGAGGTTTGAGGAGCTTCGCTATGCACACCGGGCAAAGCTGAACATTATCATCTGTTCAAAATCGCTCACAAACCTTGCCAAGAAGATGCAGAAGAACTACGGCATGCCATACCTGGAAGAGTCGTTCTACGGCATGACCGACACGGCCAAGGCCCTGCGCAACATCGCACGTGAGCTTGACAACATCGTTGGTGGGCTTGAAAAGCGGATCATGCAGGAGCGCGTGGAGAAACTGATCAGCGAAGAGGAGGAGCTCTGCCGTCAGCGGATAGCCCCTTACCGGGCGAGCCTGGAGGGGAAGCGGGCAGTCCTCTTTACCGGCGGAGTCAAGACCTGGTCCATGGTCAATGCCTTGCGTGAACTCGGTGTCGAGATCCTTGCCGCAGGTACGCAGAACTCGACTCTGGAAGACTTCTACCGGATGAAAGGGCTCATGCACAAGGATGCCAAGATCATTGAGGATACATCAACTGCCGGACTTCTTGATGTCATGCGGGAGAAGATGCCCGACCTGATCGTTGCTGGTGGCAAGACAAAGTTCCTGGCGCTCAAGACCAAAACACCTTTCCTGGACATCAATCATGGCCGCTCCCATCCCTACGCCGGTTACGAGGGGATGGTCACCTTTGCGAAACAGCTTGCCATGACTGCCAACAACCCGATCTGGCCGGTCCTGAACGCAAAGGCGCCATGGGAGAAGAGCCCCGAGGAATTGGCCTCTGATCTGGCCGAAGCCGCCGGACATGCAGAGCTCTTTCAAACAGAGGATATCAGCTCCTCGCGGGTGAAGGTGCCGACTAAGCATGCGACCGTCAATCCGCAGAAGAACTCTCCTGCCCTGGGGGCCACCCTGGCGTATCTTGGCATAGACGGTATGCTTGGCCTTCTGCATGGCGCCCAGGGGTGTTCAACCTTCATCCGGCTGCAGTTATCCAGGCATTTCAAGGAGTCCATCGCCCTCAACTCAACGGCAATGAGCGAGGATACGGCAATCTTTGGCGGCTGGGAAAACCTGAAGCAAGGGATAAAGCGTGTCATTGACAAGTTCCATCCAGCTGTTGTCGGGGTGATGACCTCCGGTCTTACGGAAACCATGGGGGATGACGTCAGGAGCGCCATCGTTCACTTTCGGCAGGAAAACCCGGAGTACGTTTCTATTCCCGTTGTCTGGGCCTCTACGCCTGACTACAGCGGCTCATTGCAGGAAGGGTACGCAGCAGCGGTGGAGGCTATAGTTTCTACTCTTCCCGAGGGAGGGGAGACAATAAAGGATCAGATTAACCTGCTGCCCGGTTCCCATATGACTCCGGCAGATGTTGAAGAGTTGAAGGAGATAATCGAGTCGTTCGGACTGATCGTCCTTACGGTCCCGGACATAGCCAATGCCCTCGACGGGCACATCTACGATGAGGTTTCTCCGCTCTCAACCGGCGGTATAACGGTTGAGGCGATCCGGAAGGCAGGGCAGAGTGCTGCAACCCTCTATGTCGGCGATTCGCTCGGCAAGGCGGCAGCTGTTTTGAAGGAGAGATTCGGCATTCCTGCCTACGGTTTCACCTCGATTACCGGGATTGCCGAGACAGACAGGCTGATGGAGACTCTCTCAGCGATCAGTGCCCGACCGATTCCCGAAAGACACCGGAGGTGGCGGAGCCGCCTGATGGATGCAATGGTGGACAGTCACTACCAGTTCGGCACGAAAAAGGTTGCCCTTGCCCTGGAAGCGGACAATCTCAAGGTCATCTCAAACTTCCTGGCAGGAATGGGATGCGAAATCCAAGCGGCTATATCTGCCACCAGAACCCGCGGGCTCAATTCTCTTCCAAGCGCCAACGTCTTTGTCGGCGATCTGGAAGAGCTGGAAGTGGCGGCTATAGGAGCCGACCTGCTGGTTGCCAATTCCAACGGTCGTCAGGCTGCTGCCAAACTGAAGATAGGTGCCCATTTACGAGCCGGTCTGCCGGTTTTTGATCGACTCGGGGCTCACCAGAAGATGTGGGTAGGGTATCAGGGGACCATGAACCTGGTATTTGAGGTGGCGAATCTGTTCCAGTCCAATGCGAAAGAGGCACAGAAGCTGGCACATAACTGATTTCCGCTACTCAATGCAACACCACAAGACGCCATCCTCTTCTGAAGATGGCGTCTTTATCATTTCTTGATGCAGATACCACCCATATTGACACCATATTTATTCGACTCCTGTTACGGTAGAATCATGGAAATGAATCTGCATATCAGGAGCTAAATCGATGAAAGCCTATCTATTCAACAATGAAAACGGTCTCTTTGAGGGTGAAACTTTCGAGGATGCTGATATGCTTGCATACGAAGACGGCATCACACCTATCCCACCTCCCCACTATGAACATGGCCAGGTACCGGTGTTCAACCGCCAGAAGAACGCATGGGTCGTTATTCCTATTACCATAGCCAGCCAACTGCTCAATATCAGCCAGTCGAGTTCCGCGGAGAGCAAATTATGAACATGTATGAATGGCTGCAAACAATCATCATTTTTGTTGTACTGTTGGCTCTGATCAAGCCGCTGGGTAGCTTCATGGCCATGGTCTATCAGGGGGAACGTACCTTTCTGTCACCTGTCTTTGTTCCCTGCGAAAATCTGCTTTATCGCATCTGCGGGGTGAAGAAGGACGAGGAGATGGACTGGAAGCGCTACGCCTGGTCCATGGTCCTCTTCAACCTGGTTCTGTTCGTGGCGCTCTTCGCCATCCTGATGCTGCAACACCTGCTGCCGCTCAATCCGCAGAAGCTGCCGGCCTTTTCGTGGCAACTGGCTCTGAACACGGCAATCAGTTTTGTTACCAACACAAACTGGCAGGCATACAGCGGTGAGCAGGCAGCCAGCTACTTCACCCAGATGGTGGGCCTCGCAGTGCACAACTTCGTCTCAGCTGCCACCGGCATGGCCATCGTAATTGCTCTGATCCGCGGCTTTGCACGGCGCAAAACCTCGATGCTGGGCGATTTCTGGGTAGATTTGACCCGCGGCACCCTCTACATCCTGTTGCCGATCTCCTTGATCGCATCCCTTCTGCTGGTCTCCCAGGGAGGAATCCAGAACTTCAGCCCCTACAAGACCGTAGCGCTGGTCCAGTCCACCAGCTACGACAAACCCAAGCTGGATGAAAAGGGCGCTGCGCTCAAGGATGCCGCCGGAAAGCCGCTCACAGAGAACGTGACGGTCAAGGAGGTACAGATCCCCATGGGGCCGGTGGCCTCCCAGGAGGCGATCAAGGAGCTGGGCACCAACGGCGGTGGTTTCTTCAATGCTAACTCAGCCCACCCCTTCGAGAATCCGACACCGCTATCACACATGTTGGAAATCCTGTTGATTCTGCTCATTCCAGGATCATTGACCTATACCTTTGGTGTCATGGTGGGAAACACCCGGCAGGGATGGACACTATTGGGGGTCATGCTGTTGTTGCTTATCGTATCATTTGGCGTCCTGCAATGGGCTGAGGCATCCGGCAATCCGCTTCTGGCCAAACTCGGCGTGCAGGGGGCCAACATGGAGGGAAAAGAGCTCCGCTTCAGTCTGGCCGGCACCAACCTCTTTGAGGTGGCTACCACCGGCACCTCCTGCGGTGCGGTCGCTGCCATGCACGACTCCCTCACTCCCATTGGCGGCATGATCCCTCTCAGCCTGATCCTTCTGGGCGAGATCGTCTTCGGTGGGGTCGGGTCGGGTCTCTATACCATGCTCGCCTTCGCCATCATCGCGGTCTTTGTCTCCGGCCTGATGATCGGCCGGACGCCGGAGTACCTGGGGAAGAAGATCGAGGTGCGGGAGATGTGGCTCTCTATCGTCACAATCCTTACTGCCGGGGTCGTGGTCCTTATCACATCGGGGATCGCCATGATCACCTCCTCCGCCGTGGCATCCATGGCTAACCCCGGCGCCCACGGACTCTCCGAGGTGCTCTACGCCTTTGCCTCCATGGCCAACAACAACGGCAGCGCCTTTGCGGGCTTAAACGCCAACATCAATTTCTATAACATCGTCGGTTCTCTGGCGATGACCCTAGGTCGTTACGTCCCGGCCATCGCGGTGCTCGCCATGGCCGGTTCCCTGGCGGAGAAGAAGTACGTCCCCCCCAGCCTGGGGACCCTCCCCACCGACAAGGTGCCGTTTGCCCTCTGGCTGACGCTGGTCATCATGATCGTCGGGGCGCTCACATTTTTCCCTGCACTCTCCTTGGGGCCGATCGTCGAACACCTGAGCATGCTGGGAGGTAACTGATAATGTCGAAGCATGCAGCAGAACCGATTTCCATATTCGATTCGCGGATCGTGGGACCTGCGCTGATAGAATCCTTCAAGAAGCTTGATCCACGTATTCTCTGGCGCAACCCTGTCATGTTCTGCGTGGAGATCGCCAGCGTCATAACATTGGTCACCTTCGTCATGTCGCTCACCGGCGTGAATAAGGAGCCAGCCTGGTTTACCGGCACCGTCTCTGTCTGGCTCTGGCTGACGGTCATTTTCTCCACCTTTGCCGAGGCCCTGGCCGAGGGGCGGGGTAAGGCACGCGCAGCGAGCTTACGCAAGTCCCGGACCGACGTCACCGCCAAGTTGCTCTCCAAGCCCGAGTTCAAGAGCGCCTTCACGATGGTTGGCGCCAGCCAGCTCCGCAAGGACGACCTGATCCTTGTTGAGGCGAACGAGACGATCGCCGGCGACGGCGATGTGGTGGCAGGCGCAGCCCTGGTTAACGAGTCGGCTGTCACCGGCGAATCGGCCCCGGTAGTGCGCGAATCAGGCGGGGACCGGAGCGCCGTCACAGGCGGAACTACAGTCATTGCCAACGCCATCATCGTCAGGATCACCGCCAACCCGGGTGAAACCTTCCTGGACCGGATGATCGGCCTGATCGAAGGGGCCAAGCG
>JAYSLX010000205.1:0-4454 GCA_043725245.1 Geobacteraceae bacterium
GTGACGGTAACCGTCACATCGCCACGAAACTCCTTGGCACCAAGGATGGAACCCGCAAACTTCTCTCTCAGCTTTATTACTGCGCGATTATTTTCAGCCATAACCGTTCTGTCCCCTTATTGAATGGTTTGGTTAAGCCGCCGACTCGATTCGGTCGCCAAGGCCAATCGTCGAACCGAAGGAGTTTTTATCCTTCATGATCTTATCCTGCAGCTTGAGGAGACCATACAAGAGCGCCTCCGGCCGTGGCGGACACCCCGGAATATAGACATCCACCGGCAGCGCCTTGTCAATCCCCTGCACAACGCTATAGGTATCGAAAATCCCACCAGAGCATGCGCATGCTCCCATTGCCACTACCCACTTTGGCTCAGGCATCTGCTCGTAAATCGTCATAATTATGGGAAGCATCTTTTTCGTAACGGTGCCTGCGATAACGATACAGTCAGACTGACGGGGTGACGCGCGGAAAATAATGCCGAAACGGTCAAGGTCATTGTGGGATGCGCCGGTAGCCATCATCTCGATTGCGCAACAGGCAAGACCGAAGGTCATCGGCCAGATGGAGGACTTCCTCGCCCAGTTGACGAGTCCGTCCAAGGACGTAGTGATGAAGTTATCTCCCAGCGGCCAGTTATGAGCTACTCCCATTCCAGTGCTCCTTTTTTCCATACATAAATGTAACCGACGAAAAGAATGACTATGAAAACTCCCATCTCCATCAATCCGAACATGCCCAGTCTCTTGAAGATAACCGCCCAAGGGAACAAGAAAACCGCTTCAATATCGAACAGGATGAAGAGCATGGCAATAATATAAAACTTGATCGAGAATCGCTCTCGTGCCGAACCAACTGGCTCACAGCCGCATTCATATGGGGCAAGCTTGACTACTGATGGCTTCTTTATGCCGACCAGTGACGAGAAGACCATCGCGACCATTCCAAATGCCGCCGCAATAACGACCAGCAAAATAATCGGCAGGTATGCACCTAACATATGCAGCATCCTCCACTCTGAGATGACCCCTGAAGGTGCTGATCCAAGTTTGGCATCAAGTCTCCTGAGGCTCTTTACAACTAAGTATTATTATTCGAATATAGCTTTGATGCACCCGGTCTTACTTCGTATACTGTATACAATGATCGAACGGGAACTTATTTCATTTCTTAAACGATGTCAAGAAAAAAAAAATCTAATCTGACCTCAATTAAAGCTCGATTTCCCGACTATGGAATGGCATTGACGCTTCCTCTTCAGGCCATGCCAGATACACGCTTGACACGCCTCTCCCATTTATGTTAATAACGCCTTGATTTAACATGGAAATCTTTCTTGTGAGGTGCCAGTCATGCAAACTACCCGTTCCGTTCAACTTTTTGCACAAGCACAACAGGTTATCCCCGGTGGCGTAAACAGTCCCGTTCGAGCATTCAGATCAGTCGGCTCTGACCCGCTTTTCATAAAACGCGCATCCGGGTGCAATATCTATGACGAGGACACCAATTCTTATATAGATTATGTCGGGTCATGGGGTCCGATGATATTGGGCCACTGCCATCCCCAGGTTGTTGCCGCAGTCAAAACTGCCATGGAGTCCGGCTGCAGTTTTGGAGCCCCGACCGAGCTTGAAGTCGTTCTTGCCGAGATGGTTGTTATGGCAGTTCCTTCCATAGAGATGGTAAGGATGGTCAGTTCCGGTACCGAGGCAACCATGAGTGCCATTAGACTCGCTCGTGGCTACACAAACCGCGACAATATTCTTAAATTTTCAGGCTGCTACCACGGACATTCCGATGCGCTCTTGGTAAAGGCAGGATCCGGGGCGGCAACTTTCGGCGTTCCAGATTCTCCTGGCGTACCAGCAGATTTCGCCAAGCACACCCTCACCGCTACATATAATGATCTCGATTCTGTAAGAAAGCTGATCTCGGAGAACAAAAACCAGGTGGCATGTGTGATTGTCGAGCCGATTGCCGGCAACATGGGAACGGTTCCGCCTCAGGAAGGCTTCCTTGAAGGGCTTCGCCAGATTTGCACAGATGAAGGTATCATGCTGATATTCGATGAAGTCATGTCGGGCTTCCGCGTAGCGTATGGAGGGGCACAGGAACTTTACGGCGTTACCCCTGACATGACCACCCTTGGAAAGATTATCGGCGGCGGTCTACCTGTAGGAGCATTTGGCGGCAAAAGAGAGATAATGTCCCTCCTCTCTCCTGCTGGAGGAGTTTACCAAGCAGGCACGCTTTCCGGCAATCCGCTTGCCATGACCGCTGGAATCGAGACCCTCAAGCTCCTTCAACGCCCTGGCTTTTACAAGGAACTTGACGATAAGAGTGCCTACCTCGCTGCCGGAATCGCAAAGGCAGCAAAGGATGCCGACTACCCCATTTACTCGACACGTGTTGGAAGCATGTTCTGTGCATTCTTTACACGCAATGAAGTACGTAACTGGGTCACTGCAGCTGCTTGTGACACCAAGGCGTTCGCAAAATATTTCCTTATGATGCTGAACGAAGGAATATACCTCGCCCCTTCTCAGTTTGAGACAGGCTTTGTATCTATTGCCCATGCTGAGGAAGACCTGGATAATACAATAGCAGCGGCAGCCAAGTGCTTCAAGGCAATGTAGCTTTTCTCGGCGCGGCCCAAGACCGTAGTGAGGCAATATGAGAGAACATGTTGACAGTGACCCCATTAATGTGATAAACAGTCTTGTTTTTCTTAAACCTGTCGAACTTGCATGAACAGTGAAAAAAGAGACCTTTTCCGTGCACTCAGCCTAGTTTCCAGCATGGGAATTTCGGTGGTGGTGGCAATTGCAATAGGTGTCTGGGCAGGGCTTGCTCTGGACAAATGGCTGGGCTCCGCCCCTTGGTTCTTTTACATTTTTCTCTTCTTCGGGATAGCTGCCGGTTTTCGGAATATTTATATAATAACCGGCAAAGAGATCCGAAGGGACGGTCCTGGTGAGAATAACCGACGATAACCTGCTCACTTTGCTGGCGACCTGTAGCGGCTGCCTGGTTGTTGTTTTCACCATAACAGGATGGGTGATCGTCTCGGGCATATTTGCAGGCAGTGTTGCAGTAGGTGGTTGCCTCGCACTCCTTAATTTTTTATGGCTGCGGAGTGCGCTTCTAAAAATTCTGCAAATGCCCGCTGAAAAGGCGTTCCAGGCTGCCAACATTCGCTTTATCCTTCGCCTTGCAGCCCTTGCCTTTATCCTCTGGCTCCTTATAGTAAAGACGGGTCTCAATATCTTTGGCCTGCTTGTTGGTCTTTCGGTCCTTGTAATCAGTATCGTACTGATGTCATTTTACAAACTGCTCCACTCGGGAGGTTAGATTCTCATGGTTCACCCTTTACTTTTCCTGCAATTCTTCCGTAAGTTCCTGGAACCGCTTCACATCTCCACTGGCGCAGCTGATGCCATTGCTTACACCTGGCTTATCATGCTCCTGCTTTTGATAGTTGCCAAACTGTCTACAAACAACCTGAAAAGCATCCCGCAAGGACTTCAGAACTTCATGGAAGTGGTCATCGGTGGCATCGAAAACATGTTAGTAGAAACCATGGGCGAGCACGGCAGGCCGTTCTTCCCTCTGGTCGCCACTCTTGCAATATTTATTCTCGTATCCAACCTTATTGGACTGATCCCTGGCTTCTTCCCTCCGACCGCTAACATCAATACAACCGCCGCCTGTGCCGTCATAGTTTTCTTGATGACCCACATAGTCGGGATCAAGCACCACGGCTTTCATTATCTCAAACACTTCATGGGTCCTATTGCGTGGCTTGCACCAATGATGTTCTTCATAGAGGTAATCGGACACCTTTCACGGGTTGTTTCTCTAACCCTCCGACTCTTCGGAAACATGAACGGTCACGAACTGGTCCTGATGATCTTTTTCGGACTGGCTCCCTTCCTGGTGCCGATGCCTATGATGATGATGGGTGTACTAGTCTCCTTCATTCAGGCCTTCGTCTTCATGCTTCTGGCGATGATTTACATTCAGGGATCGCTCGAAGAGGCACACTAGAATTTTGAGATTTGCAATTCACCGAATACGTACGGTTATTAAATCCTATACCATTTAGGATAAACACACCACAGAGGAGGTAGTAAAATGAGTTTTTTCACAATGTGCGTTCTGGCCGCCGGCATCGGCATGGCACTCGGAACCGTAGGAACCGGCATCGGTCAGGGCCTCGCCGTCAAGAGTGCCGTTGAAGGCGTTTCCCGCAATCCTGGTGCTTCAGGCAAGATCCTCACCACCATGATGATCGGTCTCGCAATGATCGAATCACTCGCAATCTATGCCCTAGTTGTCTGTCTGATCATCCTCTACGCGAACCCCTACGCAAAGCTCGCAGAAGAACTGGCAAAAACAGTAGCCAAGTAATTTCCCCTTCAGAAGGGATGAGTCATGTAGCACAAGATTTTGCCCC
>JAYSLX010000206.1:0-14262 GCA_043725245.1 Geobacteraceae bacterium
GTTATAAGGCAATACAGAGAATGCATTATAACATATCTATACGTAATTGCTTAGCTTTTTATACAACAAGGCTTAAGTCAATGACATTGAGTTTAAACATTCAAAAAACTACTTCGATATAGGTTTGCATATGAACCGTAGATTGCATGCTAGTTACAGCGGCTATATATGGAGATGGTTTGTCTTGATTGCCACGGATAATGATTATCATATTCAATAACATCCGGCATGCTCATCTGTCAACCTTTTTCGAATAGCTAGCCGCATAATGGTATGTAAGCAGCCATTTAGACCCAACCAAGGGCGACAGCGGAGATACTCCCTGCGCTCCAGCACCATCGCAGCTTACCTGCCTGGGAGGCCTTATTGCCCAAACTTTCCAGTGACTCAAATTCATCCTTGTGCCCTGTTACATGACAGGCTACAATTGCGACATTTACGCCAGTCGAAGGCATCATAGCTCCCCCTTCAATATCACATCCCTCAATCAACAGACCCGGGACCCGGCAGGTTTTCTGATACCTGCCAGGTCCCTGTTCGTCATAACAAGGAATGCCATGCTCGACCTCAAATCCCTCAATCCGGAGCAGCGCGCTGCTGCGACTCACACCGAAGGGCCACTTCTGGTCCTTGCCGGAGCAGGCTCGGGGAAGACCCGCGTCATTACCTGTCGTATAGCATATCTTCTCGAAGCAAAGGGGGTCCCGGCTGAGAATATCCTGGCAGTCACCTTTACCAACAAGGCTGCCAAAGAGATGCAGGAGCGCTTGAAGGAGCTGGTCGGCAAGGCCGCCAAGGGGATGACGGTCTCCACCTTTCACTCCCTCGGCGTCAGGCTGCTGCGTCAGGAGATCGAGCGGCTCGGATACAAGCGGAACTTCTCCATCTACTCCGGATCAGACCAGCTCGGCCTGATCCGACAGGCCTTGCGGGAGGTGAATGACAGCGACCGGAAGTTCGACGCGGATTCCATCCTCTGGAAAATCTCGGCTGCCAAGAATGCCCTGCTCAGGCCGCAGCAGTACCAGCCACGTAATTTCGACGACGCAGAGCTGATGGCAGCGCAGGTCTACCCCCGCTATCAGGCCATGCTCAAGGCCTGCAATGCCGTTGATTTCGATGACCTGATCATGCTGACCGTTGAGCTGCTTCGAGACCACCCCGATGTGCTCGCCCGCTGGCAGGATCGCTTTCGCTATATACTTGTGGACGAGTACCAGGACACCAACCCATCCCAGTATCTCCTGATCTCGCTATTGGCAAAGAAGAATCGTAACCTCTGCGTGGTGGGGGATGATGACCAGTCGATCTACGGCTGGCGCGGTGCCGACGTGGAGAAGATACTCACCTTTGAGCGGGATTATTCCGGGTGCCGAGTCGTGATCCTTGAGCAGAACTACCGCTCAACCGGCAACATACTGGAGGCGGCTAACCAGGTCATCAAGAACAACCCGAAACGGAAGGTCAAATCGCTCTGGACCGACAGCGGACCAGGACGTCCCATTGATCTTGTGGTGACTGCCGACGATGAGGAGGAGGCTGTCACCGTGGTGGAGCGGATCCAGCTGGCCTGTTTCCGTGACAAACTGAGTTTCGGGGAGTGCGCAATACTCTACCGAACCAACGCCCAGAGCCGCCCTTTTGAGGAGCAACTCCGCTTTGCCGGCATACCCTACGTCCTGATCGGCGGAATGCAGTTTTACGAGCGTAAAGAGGTCAAAGATACCCTTGCCTACTTAAGGGTGATCGCCAACCCCCTGGACGAGCAGTCGCTCCTCCGGATCATCAACTTTCCCAAGCGGGGGATCGGCGACACAACAGTACTGCGCATCAACCAGTGGTCGCTGGAGCAGGGTATTTCTCTTCTTGCAGCAATGGGAAGAGTAGGGGAGATAACCGGTATCAGCGACCCTTTACGGGAAAAGGTGCGTGCCTTCCACGCCATGCTGGCTGAAGATCTGGAGCGATTCAGCCGTCCCGGCCACCTGGCAGGCCACGCTACTACACTCTTCAAGAGGGTCGGAATCGAGGAAGAGCTCTATCGGACCATAGATGATCCTGCAACGGCGCGCAGGAAGGTTGAGAACATCGAGCAGGTGGTCAACTCGCTGGCGAATTTCGAGAGCCAGACCTACGGTGCCACTCTGGGAGGGTTTCTTGAGAAGGTGACGCTGATGGATGAAGACCGCTTCTCCGGCAAGGAGAAGAAGGAACATGGTAAGGATGCGGTAACATTAATGTCACTTCACTCAAGCAAGGGACTGGAGTTTCCCGTTGTCTACCTTGTGGGGCTGGAGGAGGAGATTCTGCCGCACAAGAAGTCGATCTTCGAAGAGTTCTCAGTCGACGAAGAGCGGAGGCTGATGTACGTCGGGATAACCCGTGCCCGCCAACAGCTGACCATTACCCGCGCCCTGCAACGGAAACACTACGGCAAGTTGCAGGAGTGCCATCCCTCCCGCTTTCTGGAGGAGATCCCTGAGCATCTGGTGAACAACCAGACGGTTACCGGAGCTCAGACCCTGAACGAGGAAGAGGCGGACAAAATGGCCGACAATTTTTTCTCACGCATGAAGGGGATTTTAGGGTGAGTAAGCAAAACATGATTAAAGTGCGTCGTCCAGCAGTCGATAATGTAATAGTCACATTAATAGATCACGTATCGTCAGCAAGAAGCCCCGATTAATAAGGCAATGCAGGATCGGGGCTACAAGGGGGAGGCCCGCATGCACGGCATCATCCAGATATATCTCGATCTCAAGGTCCGCACAAAGATAGGGCTGATGGTTGCCTGTTACACTGTAGGCCTGCTCATGGCCGGAGGGCTTGGTTTTTTCGTGACCAGCCGGATTGTTTTGATTGCCTTCATCCTGATATATGCCGTCCTCGGGATTTTATTTGGCCTGATCATTACGCAGAGTATTAGCGGGCCGATTTCGAGAATCCTCGCTGTTGTCAGGCAGATGTCACAGGGGGACCTGACACGTTTGATCGAGGTAACGGCAAACGATGAGATGGGACAGCTATCAAAGGAGCTCAACCGTATGGTTGATGCCTTCAAGGACATGTTGCGCGAGGTGGTGGGAAATACGCACCAGGTGACTTCCACATCGAACAGCCTTAAAGAGATTTTCGGCAGACTTTCGAACAGTATTGGTACGGTATCCACCAAGACATCGACAATTGCTTCAGCAGGGGAGCAACTGGCCGCAAATGCTTTAGAGGTTGCATTCAAAACCCAGGACGTTGCAGTTGCATCCCACTCTACCTATGATTCTGCGTCAAGGGGAGCAGAACTGGTCAGCCGGAACATGTCCGGTATGCACGTGCTTTCGGAGCAGGTGAAGAGCGCCGCTGAAACGGTCCGCCTGCTCGGTACCCGGTCCGACGAGATCGGTGCCATTGTAGGAACCATCGAAGATATTGCCGAGCAGACCAACCTCCTTGCCCTGAACGCAGCTATTGAGGCGGCGCGGGCTGGCGAGTCCGGTCGGGGGTTCGCCGTAGTGGCTGACGAGGTTCGCGCCCTTGCAGAGCGGACAGGAAAGGCAACCAAACAGATCGCTGCAATGATACGGGCGGTCCAGGACGAGACACTCAAAGCGGTTTCGTCAATGGAACGTGGGGTGGTGGAAGTCGGGCAGAGTCTGGAAGGGACCGAGCATTCACGCCAGGCGCTCAACGACATCCTGGCGCAAAGCGAATTGGTAAAATCGGAGATTGCCAACATCTCAAATTCGGCAAATCGTCAGAACGACATCAGTGCGGAGATTTCCCAGTCAATCATGGAGATAAAGGCGATAGTTACTGAGTGTACCAATGGTATTGCTCATGATGTAGAAGAATCAATTCACCTTGCATCCCTTGCCGAATCGCTCAACCGACAGGTGGCAAAATTCAGGCTCCTGTAAAACATGACCCTGCACAAAACGAAAGCCGCCCCAATCAGGGCGGCTTTGCGGAAAAAACTTCAGGATTTAGCTACTTAACTTTATACCCTTCCGGCAGCTCTTTCTTGACATCCTCTTTTACATCCTTCAACTGCTTTTTCTTGTCCTCGCCCTTCTTCTTGATATCCTTGGCGTCTTCCTTGACCTTCACCTTTGCCTTCTCACCTTCAGCCTTGGTATCGTCTACAACCTTCTTCCCTTCCTGCTTCTTTTTATCAATTGCAGCCTTCTGCTCTGCATTTTTCTTTTTCATTGCATCTTTCTTCTCAGCCTGCTTTTTCTTTGCTTCGGCAGCCTTGTCGGTTAACTCCTTGTCTGTCTTGTCCACCTTCCCCTTAAGATCTGACTCCTTCTTGATGAGCTGATCGGCAGGGGAGTAAGTGTCTGCGGCCATACAGGTGCCTGAAAGGGCGGCGCTTGCAGCCACTGCTGCGATGAGAGTAAGCATTTTCTTCATAAATTTCTTCCTCCTGGGGTAAATATTTTACATACCATTACCAGAAAATCCCCAACATGCAACCGGTTTGCTCAAGGCGATCAGGTTGCAATAGCAGGAGCGCTTCCTTCCCCAGGTTTTTTGCGCTTGGGCCTCCGACGTTTCTTGGGTGGAGGGGGCGCCTCTCCTTTGGCCTCACCCGGCCTTGCGTGTGGCCGTTCATGGCTCTTTCCATGGGTTTTTGTTTCATGGAGTCGCGGCTTTGCCTTGACCCGCTTGTAGTCATTGACGAAGAGGTCGTTTTCGGCCCATTCGGTGGGGATCTTGTCCTTGATGAACTCCTCGATCGCCTCTATGGAGAAGGCCCCGTCCTCATCGGCAAAGGAGATCGCCTTGCCGTCGGCGCCGGCCCTTGCCGTTCGCCCTATCCTGTGAACATAATCTTCGCAATCCTGCGGAAGATCATAGTTTATGACGTGGGAGACCCCATCTATATGAAGGCCGCGCGATGCCACGTCGGTTGCAATAAGGATCGGCAGACTCCCTTCCTTGAACTGCTCCAGTATTCGCATTCGTTTCTTCTGATCCACGTCACCCGAGATAACCCTGCAGGGGGAGTCATTGGCTATGAGGCGATCGAAAAGAAACTCCGCCTCACGCTTGGTATTTACGAAAATCATGGTCCTCTGCATACCCTCCCGCCGCAACAGGCCGAGCAGAAGCGGGAACTTCTCCTTGCGGCCGACGTGGTAAAGGAGCTGCTGGACCTTTTCGGCGGTCATCTGCTCCGGCGATACCTCCACCTTGCGGGGCACGTTCATGAACTCGTAGGCAAGTTCCATGACCCTCTGATTGAGGGTGGCGGAAAACATCATATTCTGGCGTTTGTCAAACGGAGGGAGGCGTCGGAGGATAAAGCGGAGGTCGGCAATAAACCCCATGTCAAACATCCGGTCTGCCTCGTCGATGACCAGCACTTCTATCTTGTTGAGAGAATAGACCTTCTGTTTGAGGTAGTCGATGAGTCGGCCCGGGGTGCCTATTACCACGTCAGCCCCTTCACGCAGGGCGTTTCGCTGGAGCATGTAGTCGACACCGCCGTAGATGGCCTGGATGGTCAGGCCGCAGTGTGCGCCGAGGAGCTGCGCGTCCTGCTCTATCTGCACCACCAGCTCGCGGGTTGGGGCAAGCACCAGCGCCCGGGGCTGGCGGGCATCACCCTGCCTCTCCTGGGTGAGAAGCCGAGTAAAAAGCGTTACAAGGAATGCTGCGGTCTTTCCTGTGCCGGTCTGTGCCTGTCCTGCCACATCCTTGCCTGACAGGGAGAGAGGCAGGGTATCGGCCTGGATCGGGGTACACTCTGTGAAACCGGCATCGATAATCCCCAGCCTGACCGGCTCGGGGAGGTTCAGTTCACTGAATTTCATTGTCGCTCTATTCCTTGTCTTCCTGACTTTATTTCGGTCAACTTACCACGTTTCCCGGCCATTAACTAGATATTTGCTTACAGAGAAGGCTGCTCACGGATGTTGGAAGCCCTTTTAATAGAGTCCCCCAGTCAATACCGCTGTGACGCTACCTATTGTTACCTTGGTCTGGGCCTTGACCGGGATCCGGCGGGCATCGTCGGTGAGCCAGATTGTGACCCCTTTTTTCCCCTCAAAGACCCCTTCCGGCTTTACCATCGGCTCTATGACAATCGTGTCGAACTCGCCGAGCGGGGTGCTGATCCGCTCCTTGCGGATGACACGTATCTCTATCCTCTGCAGCTCCTTGCCATCCAGTATGTGCATGTAGACCGGTTTGCCGACCTTCAGGTCCAGAAAGCGGGCGTACATGAAACTCGAATAGATGTCGTAGGTATTGTCCACGATTGGAATCTCGACCCTCTCGCTCCCCATCAGATCACGAAAGACGGCCTTGCGACCAGCCTGGTCAAAGGTGATCTCCCGGTCACGTGTCCGTTTTCCTTCCCTGATCTGCATGCGGAAATAGTATGACTTCCCGGGGAAAGGCTCTTCCTTAGTCGTAAAACTGTCAGTCCTGTCGTTAACCGGGAAAAATGCGGTGAGCCAATCGTTGGATCTGGCAGTAGAGACTATACGCCGCACATCACCCTCATCGATAATCTCCTGAGTGGCGGTACCCACCGTTATGCCGGTCCATGAGAGGCTGTAGACAAGCTTCTCCGGGACGCGGCCAGCTGCGTAGGCAGGGATTGCAAGCAGGAGCAGAAGAAACGTGAATGTCCAGAGGACGGAGAGCTCTATGGTGTTGTTTTTCATTGGTCAAGTTTACCGCATCTATCGATGCCCGTCCATCAAGACGGATGCTCCAGATGTATCTACGTGCTTCATTTGCTTCACTCCTTGTGCTATCTTGCCCTGACCAAAGCCTCAGGAGAGAATGAACAGCATGCAGAGAATGATAGAAATCACCTCCCACTTTTTCATCCCTTCGGACAGTCTGCCGGATCCGGCCGGGTGGGAGAACGTATTCGGTGAGGACCGCCCGTTAGCGCTTGAGATCGGCTGCGGCATCGGCGATTTTATCGCTAAAACCGCTTCAGATAACCCCGGCACGAACTTTATCGCCATTGACTACTACAACAAAGGGTGCGACAGCACCTGCCGACGGCTTGAGAGGTATGGGCTCTCAAACGTCCGGGTGGTGCGGATCGAGGCTCGACAGTTCATTCTGGAACGTCTGACAAAGGGTTCGCTGGACTCGATCTACATAAACTGTCCCGATCCGTGGCCCAAACAGCGGCATCGAAAGCGCCGTCTTGTCAACAGGGAGTTCGTGGAGTTCATTCGTGACTACCTGGCCCCTGGCGGCAACCTCTACTTTGCCACCGACTTTGTTGACTATGGCATCGATGTGGCAAAGATGATGTCCGGAGTTGTGGGATTCGAGAACCTCCTTGCCCCGGATCTCTATCAGCACGAGCTGGACGGCTACCATCTCTCCAAGTACATGCTGAAGTTCATGGCTGAGGGGAAAAAGATTTACTTCGTTCACTACAAAAAGGTTGTAAAGGGTGAAATGTGAAAAGTGCAAACGTCGTCCCCCCATATCTGACTCCGGATATTCCCGGTGTCGGCGGAGTGATCAAGGAGAGTGCCGAAGACTTCCAGGTAACGGAGGTCCCCCTCTATCTCCCCTGTGGCGAGGGTGAGCATATCTATGCGGAAATAGAAAAACGGGGGATCACAACGCTGGAGGCCATTCGGCGCCTGTCTCGCGCACTGAACATACAGGAGCGCGACATCGGCTACGCAGGGCAAAAGGATGCCAAAGGGATCACACGCCAGACCCTGTCGCTGCCGAGGGTAAGGCCGGAGCTGGTGATGTCGCTGGATATCCCCGGCCTGCGCGTTCTCTCTGCCATCCCACACCGGAACAAGCTGAAGCTGGGGCATCTGGCCGGCAATCGCTTCGGGCTCGCGGTCCGTGGAGTTCCTTCCGATGCCGCAGCCAGGACAGAGGAAGTATTCGAGGTGTTGACCCGAAGGGGGCTCCCAAATTTCTTCGGCCCGCAACGCTACGGCATCCAGAGAAACTCTCACCTCATAGGCCGAGCCATACTCACGGGCAACCACAAGGCTGCCATAGACGCCATCATCGGCGATCCTGCCGCTGTCAGCGACGAACGCTGGCAGTCGGCAATTGCTGCCTATCAGGCCGGAGAGCTGACCGAGAGCATTCGACTCTTCCCCCCCTCCTGCCGGACCGAGCGGGAACTGTTGCAAAGGCTTGCATCACGTCCCGATGCCTACGACAAGGCGCTCCATGCCCTCAATCCGCGCCTTAAGAGTCTCTATCTTTCGGCCTGGCAATCGTTTCTCTTTGATTTGGTTCTGGCTGAGCGACTTCATTCCATTGAACGGGTTGAAGAGGGGGACCTTGCCTGGATACATGCAAACGGGGCCTGCTTCCTGGTGGAGGATCCTGTGGTTGAGGCGCCACGGGCAGCTGCCTTCGAGATATCCCCCAGCGGGCCGCTCTTCGGTGGCAGCATGACCTGGCCTGTCGGCGAGCCGGGCAAGAGAGAGGAACGTGCACTTGCATCAGAGGGACTTACACCGGCAGGGCCGACCGGTGGCTGGCCGGGCCGGCTGGACGGCGCCAGGCGACCTCTTCGCGTGCCGCTCATCGAGCCATCCGTCAGCCAGGATAGCGATACGCTGTTTCTCAGCTTCTCTCTTCCCAAAGGCTCTTACGCGACTGCCGTTCTTCGGGAGGTTATGAAAGACTGGTAGAGTGCTTGGACAAAACAGGGGTTGATGCTAGAATCAATACATCGAACCTCGGTCTATACACGATTCATGGAGGTGTCATGCGTCACCATGACGACTACAACATCAACCCATTCAAACCCAATGAAGGTACGATGGTGGACGAGATTGCAGTCATCGTCGCCATTCTCATCGGATGGGGGACCCTGAACTTCGGTTTCCAGTTGTTGCTCGGGTTCCTTTCAGAAACCCCGGACGGCGATGGCATGCTGACCAGGCTCACCCTCCTGTCGTTTCCCCTGCACTTCTGGTTTACGGCACAGTTTCTCCCCCTCTGGTTCATATTGCTCTGCGTGCTCTTCAACCTCTACATTGACCGGGTCTCGGAGCGTCACCAGCAAAAGAGAGACCGCACCTATGAGTGACAGCGCAGCTCAAGTCTGGCCCATAATCATCGTTTCCGGAGTTCTGACCCTGTTCATCGTGGTCGGGCTTATACACAAGGCCCGTGACTCCTCCGAATATCTCTTCGCAGGTCGTTATATCGGCCGGATCGGAGGGGGCGCGGCAATCGCCAGTAACTGGATGAGCGCTGCCAGTTTCCTCGGGATGGCCGGGCTCATCTATCTGCACGGGTATTTTGCCCTCGCCTACGTCATCGGCTGGACCGGGGGGTATGTTCTGCTCCTGGTCCTGATGGCCGGCCAGATCCGGCGATTCGGCAAATACACCGCCCCGGACTTTGTCGGTGAACGCTACACTTCACCAAGCGCAAGAATCATTTCAGCAGTCATCTCCATGGCGATTGCCCTGATCTATACCATTGCCCAGTTCAAGGGGATCGGCATGATCTTCGCCTGGCTTTTCGGCCTGGATTACACTAGAGGGCTGCTACTGGGCTCCGCCGCGGTTATCTCCTATGTTGTTGTGGCCGGGATGCTTGGTGTGGCTCGCAACCAGCAGCTCCAGTACTTTGTCCTGATAGTTTCCTTCATTGCACCGCTTATGTATCTGGCTCATAACCTGGGGTATTTCTGGCTATTGCCTCAGTTCGGCTACGGTGTTGCAATCCAGGACCTGTCACGAGAGTTCAGCATCAATTTCAGCGCGCCTTTTGCCGGCGGCAGCCTGTTTCAGTGGATAGCCCTCTGCTTCACTCTGATGGTGGGAACGGCCGGACTCCCCCATGTGCTTTCCCGTTTCTACAGCGTTCCCAATATCCGTGACGCACGCTGGAGTTTGGTCTGGGGACTTTTCTTTATCGCACTGATCTATTGGTCGGCACCTGCCTACGCCGTATTTGCACGTCTGATGGACGCCCGTAGCGGCGTAGTACTCTCGCCGGCTGTAGCGCACAATATGGCAGACATCATCGTCCTCAGGTCCGCAGTGATGGGGGGGGTGCCGATCTGGATGGTGGGGATACTCGCCGCAGGTGCGACCTGTGCCGCCTTCTTCACCAGCGCAGGGCTTCTTATCAGCGGCGCAGCCTCTTTTTCCCATGATATCTACTACCGCATCATCAATCCGCGGGCCTCGGAGCGCCGCAAAATGAAGGTCGCAAAGGGGGCAATGCTTGTGCTGGCCGGCATAGCAATCCTCTGCGCCATGAACCCTCCGGGTATGATCGCGGAGATAACGGCCACTGCCTTCGCACTTGCCGGAAACACGATATTCCCGGCTTTCCTCTTAGGGATCTGGTGGAGCAGGGCCAATGGCTACGGAGTTATTGCCGGTATGCTCACCGGCATGCTCATCACCTTCTCTGAGCCGCTTTTCGGGCAGGTCATTCCTCTGGTCGCCACCCTCTTTCCGATTACCTCGTCGGCCTTCTGTGGCGCACCACTGGTGATCCTGGTAATGATTACGGTATCGTTACTTACTCCAGCCCCCCCTGAAGAGATGGGCCGGTTCCTTGCCAGGGAGGTTCACGGGAAGCTGGATTAGTAAAGAGGATTCACGGAGATTTGAATGTCATTAATTCTCGGCGGCAGGGGCGGCGATATCCTGGGTAGCAGCACAATCCAGGAGCTGTTTGCAGAACTCGACCGGATGATCACTGAACAGGCATCCTATTTGATGCCAGAACCTCATTTGGCCCTGCTTGACGGGATCACAAACGGGTTCAGGGATGAAAGGGTTTGGGAGGAGCAGTTTCTTAATAGCCTTGAGCAGGCTCTTGAGGCACTTACCGCATCTGCAGACGTGGCAGAGCTGGAGCTGCAGTATACCAACTGCCTGAGACTGGGGGGAGAATTTTTCCTCCGTCGTCAGTCGGTGCTGGCCCTTCATGCATTCTGCACTGAAAGCCGAGACAGGTTGATACGCTGGGCTGTCAGCGCTTTAGAGGCGAGAATCGGTCCTCCCCCCACAGAATATGCATGCTGCGGAATTGGTTATTGCGGGCGGAGCGAGGCAACTCTCTCCACATCGTGCAATCTGCTGTTGATTTACCGTAACGACGGTCCGGAAGGCAATGCATGGTTTACTGCACTCGGGGAAGATATTTCGAATCTTCTGGATCGACTCGGAGTTATCGGTCCGGGTGGGATGAAGCCGCTTGGCCCGGCGAGGGTATCAAGCATAGATGCTTGGCAAAAGCGGATAGCCTCACTTGCCGCAACGCCCGGCTCTTTCGGCGAAATAGCCCGGATTTGTGATCTGCGTCTGATGGCCGGGGCTGCAGACTTGGCTGAAGAACTCTTCTCTGCAGCAAACGAGACACTTCGAAGGGACCATACAGGCCTCCAGGGGGCATTGCGCACCGTATCGACCATGCCGGTGGGATTCAATTTCTTCGGCAGACTCAAGCTTGAAAAGAGAGGCGGTCATCGTGGGGAATTCAACCTTATACAGTCTACGCTGACCCCCCTTGTGTTGACGGCCCGTATTCTGGCCATACGTGCGGGGATTTCTGCAACCTCCACGCCGGATCGGATCAGGCTGCTTCTGGATGCGGGAGAACTGGGGGTAACCCAGACCACAAAACTCCTGAGGGCCTACCATGATTTCATCACCATCAAAGTGCAACTTGAAATAACCGGCAAGGGAGGTGAACGCTTCGGGTTTTATTTTGAGCCGGATGAAATAACCCATGATCAGGAGCTCAGTCTGAGGCAGGGGTTGGATGCCCTCTTCAACCTTCAACGAATCGTTTACCAGAGTGTCGAGGCATGAACCGTAACTGGCGTCTCCATAGTCGGGAGAACTCCTGCAGATGCTGATCTCCATCTCCTCGGGAACACTCTATACCTTCCCCCTGATACGGGTCTTCGAGATCGCGGCCGAGGTCGGTTTTGACGGGCTGGAGCTGATCATAAATCACGATTTCCAGAAGGTTAACCCAAAGAGGCTGGTGAGCGAACTGGGTGAAATCCTGCCAATCCTCTCCATCCATTCGCCCTTCATGCCGCTGGATGGCTGGGGAGGGCCAATCGATTCCCTGAAGCGCTCCGTGGAGGTTGCAGCAGAATGCGGGGTGCCGCTGGTGAACTTCCATCCTCCTTCATGGATGGGGTTTGAGCTGGGCTTCTGGCGGTGGTTGTATAGAATTCAGGACTTTCAGCAGGAAATCGGGGAAGAGGGGGTTGCCGTTACTTTGGAGAACATGCCCTGGCTGGGTCGCTTCAAACTAAACCACTATATTCTTTCAAACACCGGAGCGATGATTGAGTTTATAATGGAAAGAAACCTGGATCTGACCTTCGACTGTACCCATATGGGTTCGGGTAATACAAACTTCATCAATGATTTCTACCAGTTTTACAACACAGGACGGATCAGGAATATCCATTTCTCGGACTACGGGCATGGCAAGGAGCATCTGCTCCCCGGCCACGGCATATTACCTCTTACCCGCTTCCTGAATCACCTTCGCAATACCGACTACGACCATACGCTGACCCTCGAACTCTCACCGCACGAGTTTCCCCAGGACGAGCAGATCATAATCGCGAGCCTTCGCGAGATTCTCGTCTATCTGAGAACGGAAACAGAGAAGTTTGCCCCTTAACTGGTTTCCGATTCGGAAAGGAGGGATTTTTCGTCCTGGCAAGGAAATCAAGGGATTGCGCGGAGGCGTACTGCTGTATGCCGCACAATCAAGACTGAAGATTGACGCCGCCAGGGCGGAAAAGAACCCTTTCCGGACGGAAACTAACCTCGAACCACATAGACCGAACACTTTGCGTTCTTGACCACCTTGTGAGAGACACTCCCCAGTACATTCCGCTTAAAGAACCCCTTGCCGGAACTGCCGATCACGATAACATCCACCTGTTCGCGTTCTACCAGATCCAGAAGTTCATCTGCCGGATCGCCATAGGCAATACGGATATCAAGGGGAATGCCGGTATCGGCGGCATTTTTCTCAACGACGTAGAAGATCCGTCGCCTGAATTCGTCCCACTGGTCTGTCTCTGTGACAGGAGGTGCCGGTACGAAATCGTTAAATGTGTTTCTAGGGGCATTGGGCAGAACCAGCAGCGCGAGGATCTTGCTCTTGATGGGCCCTTGGGAGCAGGCCGCCATCCGGACAGCTTCCTCTGCCGCCTTGTCGGAGAGAGGGCTTCCGTCGATCGCAACCAGGATCTGCTTGGGAAGGTTCAGCATTGGGCACTCCAGGCCGACATGTCCAACAGTTAACACCTTTCCGGTTGCTCACTGCAGCACGTCATTTTTCATTGTTGACAATTATAAAACATTATTCTATCATTTTAAACAAATATTTCCCTAAAATTATGAGCAAGTTTCATTGTAAACACGATTAAATGCAGTAAGACGACCTCAATGAACAGGATACGAATAAAACATAAGCCGCTCTTTAATTCGATCAATGGCTAACGTGGTATTTTATCTTGACATCCGCAAATCAACCGCCTATAAATTTTAGGTTTTTAAATCTTTCACAGGTGACACACATGGCAAAAAAGGAAAAATCAGAATATATCATCCAGGCTGTTGATCATGCCCTTGATCTTCTCGAGCAGTTTCAAGGTGATGTCGACGAATTGGGTGTGACGGAGCTGAGCAAGCGGCTAAAGCTGCATAAGAACAATGTCTTCCGGCTTCTTGCGACTCTTGAGTCAAGAAATTACATCGAGCAGAACAGGGTCACGGAGAACTATCGACTCGGTCTCAAAACGCTTGAGCTTGGTCAGACCTTTATACGGCAGATGGGCCTCCTGCGCCAGTCAAGGCCGGTTCTCGAAGCACTGGTCAAGGAGTGTAACGAGACAACCTACGTTGCGATCCTCAAGGACTTCCACATCGTCTATCTCGATACGGTGGAAACCGATCTTACCGTCAGGGTCGTGCCAAGGGTTGGGTCCCGTCTCCCGGCCTACTGCACGGCAGCAGGCAAGGTCCAGCTGGCCTACATGACCGACGAAGAGCTGGACAACTACATTCCGAGCAAAGAGCTCAAGCGTTACACGGCCAACACCATCAGCGATAAGGAACAGCTCAAGAAGCACCTTGTAATGGTTGCCGAACAGGGCTATGCCGTGGACAACGAGGAGCTGGACAGCGGCGTTCGCTGTGTCAGTGCGCCGATCCGCGACTACACACGCAGGATCATCGGTGCCGTAAGCATCTCCGGTCCCTCCATGCGATTCTCCGATGAACGGATTGAAAAGGA
>JAYSLX010000207.1:0-4181 GCA_043725245.1 Geobacteraceae bacterium
CGCGTGTTGGTCAAATTACTGATTATGACAAGCTGACCTTGGATGTTTGGACTGATGGTAGTGTAAAGCCTGACGATGCAATTGCCTATGCAGCAAAGATACTTAAGGAGCAACTTACTATATTCATCAATTTTGATGAGGATGTTGAGCAACCTGAAGATCTTGAACCTGAAGAGGATACTGACAAGATCAATGAGAATCTCTATCGCTCAGTAGACGAGCTTGAGCTCTCAGTTCGCTCGGCAAATTGCTTAAAAAACGCAGGTATCAAGTTGATTGGTGAATTAGTAATAAGAACAGAGGCCGAGATGCTTAAGACGCAAAATTTCGGTCGTAAATCGCTTAATGAGATCAAGGATGTTTTGGCAGATATGGGATTGTCCCTTGGCATGAAACTCGACAATTTCCCAGATGAGGAAGTCATGCGCAGGCTGCGCGGTGAGCGCAAGGAAGAAGAGTAGAAGCCTGCGAGACCGTAATATAGAAAGGAATCAGTAGTTATGCGCCACGCTAAGGCTGGTAGAAGATTAGGAAGAACAACAAGTCACCGTATAGCAATGTTTCGTAATATGGTGACCTCTCTGTTGCAACATGAGAAGATAACAACCACAGATGCCAAGGCAAAAGAACTTCGCCCCATTACCGAGAAGATGATTACTCTTGGTAAAAGAGGTGATCTTCATGCCGTTCGTATGGCTGCCGCGTACATACGCGACAAGAAGGTTGTTACAAAACTATTTGAGACAATTGCTCCTCGATACAAGGACCGTGATGGTGGGTATACACGGATAATTAAGCTTGGGATTCGCCAAGGTGATAATGCAAACGTTTCTATTATTGAACTGGTGGAAGAGCAACTAGAGAAGAAACCGGCCAAGCTGTCGCCCGTAACTAAGAAAATTACCCCAGAGGTAGTTTCACCAGTACAGGTTCTTGCCGTTCCAACGCCGGAAGCTGAAGAGCTTGAATATTCACAGCAAGTAGTTCCACTTACAGATGTCAGTGAACCAGCAGAGCAGTGTGAGGCTAAGGCCGATTGAGCCGGATAGTTCAGAGCTGAGAAACAAAAGGGCCACCTGAATACTGGTGGCCCTTTGATGTTTTATGATGGGAAAACTTTTTAAATTTCGCCACATTCAATTTTCTTAGCTTCCTGCCAGAGTTCTTCCATCACGTCCAGCCCAGCATCCTTCATGGGAATCCCACGTTTGTGCATAGTATCCTCTATATGTGTAAACCGGGAGTTGAAGCGTTTTATTGTTTTTCGCAAGGCCTCTTCCGGATTGAGTGACAGAAATCGACCAAGGTTTACTGTAGCGAAAAGGAGGTCGCCCAACTCTGCCTCTGTCCTTTCCTGGTCGCCCATGGAGATTGTCTCTTCTAGTTCCTCTAGCTCTTCCCTGACTTTTGCAAATACCTGGTCTATGTGTTCCCAGTCAAAACCTACCCGTGCAGCTTTCTCAGTAATTTTCTGTGCTTTTAGAAGCGCGGGTAAGTGAGGCGGCACGCCGGAAAGAGCAGACTTCCGTTCATTACACTTTTCCTCCTGCTTAATCTTTTCCCAGTTTACGATCTGCTCATCGCTTGTTGTTATCACCTGGTTATCGAAGACGTGTGGATGGCGGCGTATAAGTTTGTCGCAAAGTGTCTCTATGACGTCATTCATGTTAAAGGCGCCACGTTCTTCTGCTATAGCCGCATGAAAGACGGGTTGTAATAAAAGGTCTCCGAGTTCTTCCTTTAGATGCACATCGTTGTTTGAGTCAATTGCTTCCATTACCTCATAACATTCTTCTAGGAGATACCGTTTAAGCGACTCATGGCTTTGCTCAGCGTCCCACGGACAACCTCCTGGTCCCCGAAGCTGCTTCATGATGCTTATCAGTTGGCCAAATGCAGGATTATTCATTTCGGCTTACCTTCTTGTCAAGGCCTAGGTAGGATGCCAGGAAAGATTGTTTATAATCCAAAAATCTGTCCTGTTCTATAGACATGCGAATCTCCGACATCATGTTAAGATAGAAATGAACATTATGAATGCTGGCCAAGATCGCCGAAAGTACTTCATTTGCATTGAACAGGTGGTGGAGGTAGGCTCTTGTAAAGTTTCGGCAAGTATAGCATGTACAGTTTGGATCAATGGGGTAGAAGTCGCGACGATAGTTTTTATGGGTCAGGCGAATTTTCCCACGTTTAGTGAAAAGAGTCGCACTTCTAGCATAACGGGTAGGTATCACGCAATCAAACATATCCATCCCACGCTCCACGCTCTCCAAGATATCTTCTGGAAGACCGACACCCATAAGGTAACGGGGTTTGTCGTCAGGAAGAAATGGCGCAGTCATGGATACTACCTTTTTAAGCAGTTCCAGCCCCTCGCCAACAGAAACACCACCAATTGCATAACCAGGGAAGTCCATTGCAACCAGCTCTTTTGCGCACATGGCACGAAGATCCTCAAAAACGCTTCCCTGTATAATACCAAAGAGCGCCTGGTCCGTTCTTTTTTGGGCCATTTTGCATTGTTCAGCCCATTTTATTGTCTTGCGTGTAGATTGAGCTGCGTAGCTCTTGTCGCACGGGTATGGTATACACTCGTCAAAGGCCATTATGATGTCTGCCCCCAGAGCTTCCTGAATGGCAATAGCGCTATGTGGATCCAGGTAGACTTCTTCTCCTGACATCTCGTGCCTGAAGAAAGCGCCGTTGTCTGTAATTCTTTTATTCGGTAGCGAGAAAACTTGAAACCCGCCTGAATCAGTGAGGATCGGCCCGTCCCAGCCCATAAATCGGTGTAGGCCGCCAGCCTTCTCCACGAGCCCCTCTCCTGGACGCAGGTGGAGGTGATAAGTATTGCTAAGAATAATCTGTGCCCCGGTTTCCTTTACCTGCTCCGGAGTCATGGCTTTCATGGCAGCATGTGTTGCAACCGGCATAAATATGGGTGTTTCAATAGGTCCATGGGGCGTGACAAGGTGGCCTCTTCGAGCAGATGATGCAGTGTCCGATTTTATGATGGTAAAATGGTAGTTGCCTTTTTCTATAAAATGCATTAATTATCCTTTCGGCAACGACTCGACTGTAATTATCCAGTTTAAGCTGAAGCTTCTTATTAGCAGAATGGGTGGGAAAATGCAACTGCACGACTGACGTGGCTTTATGTGGATTTTTGTTGCATTTTGCTAAAACGGTGTTTAGTATACGGTATACAATAAATATGTTTATGTATTGCTGTTATATTTCGCATGATAAGCATGCCGTACAATTCAAATCTGCCATAAAAGGAGGAGATTATGTGTGCAATTAACGAATGGCGAGCACCTCCCGCCGGCTCTCCCTGCCGCCGAACCCTTTGAAGGGGCTGTTTTATGGTGATCTAGTACAATCCTGACGGCCAGTTTGCTCAACCACTTAAGAAGCAACGACAGAAACCATCTCAGCAAAAGGATACCAATATGCAGATACTTACATCTTCACTGGGCAGAAAGATACTGATGGCGATCACCGGGCAACTTATGGTCCTTTTCGTTGTCGTGCATCTGCTTGGCAACTCCTCTGTTTTCATTGGGGCAGACGGCATCAATGCCTATGCCAAGCATCTTCACGACCTAGGCCCACTGGTATGGGCGTTTCGTTTAGGGATGTTGGGTCTGATCTCGGTTCATGCCATTTTCGGGATTATGCTGACACTGGAAAACAGTGCAGCAACGCCCCAGGCCTATGCAGTTAAGAACTTTCGTAAGGCAACACTCTCCAGTAACAACATGATCTGGACGGGCCTTCTCATAATGCTTTTCCTCGTCTATCACCTTCTTCAGTTCACTGCAAAAATGACCCCGGATATTGTACAAGGAGTCGATGCACTTGGGAGGTTTGATGTGTTTACCATGGTCCTCACCAGCTTCCAGAAAGGGGGCATTGCTGCAATTTATGTTGGCGCAATGGTAGTTCTTTTCCTCCATCTGAACCATGGGATCCAGAGTTTTTTCCAGACTATGGGGTGGAATACGGACAAGACGCTGCCGGTTTTCAGCCAATTGAGCAAAGTTGTAGCCTTGGTATTCCTGGTCGGTTACAGCTCCATTCCCGTCTTTATCCTTACAGGCATTCTGAGCAAATAATAGGGGGTTCATAGTGATACTCGATGGAAAATGTCCAACCGGACCAATTGAAAAAACATG
>JAYSLX010000208.1:0-18835 GCA_043725245.1 Geobacteraceae bacterium
GTAGTCTCTTTTGGTGTCAAAATATTGGCTCGCTCCGGGGTATTGTCAATAATTGATAGTTATTGCCGGAAACTGGAGAGGTCCCCGACTTTTTCATGCATGATTCAGATCAAGCAAGAACCCTGAAATTAAACGGTTACCCACGGATAAAATACTTTTGTAATTCGGTTTCTATTGAACAGGCCTGGATCTAGCAAGAAATGTGCGAAAAGTTTTTCATCAGCTTATTTCGGGATTGATTTAGTTTTTTATAAATAAACCGATATGACATTGCAAGAACCTTAAATCCCCGAGGTGCTATCATGGCAACAACATCCGATATGGGCGCGGCCCTTTTTTCAGCTATCCTGCCGAGTGGTGAAACCATCCTGGCTCAGAGGTCCTCTCTTGCCAATAACAACCTCATCGCCGGCGTCAAAATGTTGCAGAAAAGCCGACCTCAAGATGCAGTTGCCTTTTTCAAGAAGGCATTGGCCATGGATTCCTCTTCGATCGATGCCTATAATTATCTCGGTAATACCTATCTGCAGCTTAAGCAAAACGATAAAGCGATCGAAACTTACAAGAAACTCGTTGTCATGAAACCGTTTGACGTGGATGCCAAAGTCAGCCTGGGAAATGCTTATGTACAGTCTGGCAAGTTGACGGATGCTGAGATGCAGTTCAAGAAAGCCATTGCCGTTGAGCCGAACCACCTTGTGGCAAACTATACCTTGGGCCAGGTTTATAAGCAGGGGAACAAGCTGAAAGAGGCCGAGACACAATTCCTGAAGTCCATCCGGCTGGCCCCGCGTGACGGCAACGCACTCTATGCCCTGGGGGCCACCTACAACAAGATGGAACAGTACGATAAGGCGATTTCCACCCTTAATAAGGCCCTGACTATGAAAAGAGGCTTTGCCCTGGCAGAGAGCGAACTCGGATTCGCCTATGCCGGCAAGGGGGATGACTACCAGGTTGAACGTCAAGTCAAGCGCCTGCAATCGCTTGATAAATCGCTGGCCCAGGAGCTGAAAAACTCCACCTTCAAACCAAAGATACTGAATGTCGACTACGGTCCCAATAACCCGTTTTATACCCAATTCGGCCCCAACACCGCCCTGTCGTTTATGACGCTCAAAGATCCTGACAAGACACTTTCCCAGCCCAACGCAACCAAGGACTTTACGACGGTCTTTCAATTCAATACCGACATGGACCCGGTTTCGATACAGAATGTTGCCAACTGGAAGATCGGCAAGGCAATCGGTGGCAAGGCCGGCTACTATAACCATGGCTACACGCTCTACCCGCAGAAAGAGGCCAACATGCCGTTGCTCAAGGGGATAACCTACGATGTAAAAAACCAGCAGGCCACCCTGACCTTCTCGCTTACACAGAATGCAACAGCAGATGCGGTTATTGACCCGTCGCATCTTGTTTTCAAGTTTTCCGGCAAAGACGTGAAGGGTCATACAATTGACTCTAAGGCGGATGAGTTTGATGGGTTTGCAGGTAAGGCATTCTGAGATATGGGAACTTTTTTGAATTCTGAAAATTTATGCTAAAGATTTCTGCTGGGGTGACGATATAAGCTAAACAATAAACACCTTAAATGATTAGAGGCCGGAAAGGAGGGCAAAAGCCAAATCAAGGCCGCACATAATTAAATGTATGCACCCCGTATGGGGACAACCGGCCGGCAGAATGCCGAGACCGAATTCCAGAAAAGGAGCTTTACCATGGCACTCAACGACGTATCCTTGACCGCAGGCATGCGGTCCAACCTTATCTCTCTCCAGAACACCACCACCCTTCTCGACCGAACCCAGTCAAGGCTTTCAACCGGTAAAAAGGTAATAACAGCCCTCGACAACCCGACCAATTTTTTTGCCGCCCAGTCCCATACCCAGCGGTCTGCAGACCTTACCAACCGCAAGGATGCAATGGGCGAGGCGATCCAGGGCGTACGCGCAGCCAATGACGGGATCACGGGCATCACAGCCCTGATCGAGGCTGCCAGAGGCCTTACCCAGTCGGCACGTTCGGCCGACCGCAGCGGTCGTGATAACCTGACCGCACAGTTCAACACCATGCTGAGCCAGATCACTCAGCTGGCCGGCGACTCAGGGTACAAGGGTAAAAACTTCCTCAAGGCAGATTCACTGCAGGTTCTCTTTAACGAGAACGGCGGATCCTTCCTTACCATCCAGGGCTTCAGCGCAACCGCTACCGGACTTACTGTCAACGCGGTTACCGTTGGTACGAGCGACACCGTTAAGGCCGGCCTTTCCACCACCCAGAGTTCAGGTCTGGTACAGGCGGCGGTCGGTATTCATAAAGCCACGCTGGCAAGTGTAACATCTCCGAGCAACGTGGCAACCGGCTACTTCTACGGTAATACGGGCTCATTGGTTGGAGGCGCATTAAGTGGTACGGCCGTTACCTATACGATAGATGTTACCGGCACCGCCAGGTTCAATGCAACCGGCGTATCGTACTCCGGCTCCGCTTTGGGTACCGGCTTCGCGATTACGACGGTATACTTCAATGGCCATACTGGTGTTGGTGCCCAGGTAGTCACTGGTACAGGCGGAGTTGCAAGTATCGCATTCTCGGGTGGCGATGTGGCTGCCGCTGACGCTAGCTGGAACTCGGGAACTGCAGTTTCTGTCTCCTTTGATATCTACGTTGCAGGACACGCCGCTGGTACATCCAACCTGCCCTCCGCCAATATCACCGTCTTCAATCTTTCCGGCACTGACGTGGCCTCCGGTGCGATGGTCAATACGATTACAACCGGCGCCGCCACAGGTGTTGCCGGCGGCAACTTCCAATCCGGCGTGGCAGTATACATTGATAACAAGTTTGTGGCCGATCCCGCTACCCAGTTCTGGTTCAGCGGCACCAACCTCATCTTCACCGGCGCCGCGGCCCCCGGCTCGGGCAGCGTCACCTACAACTACAACACCGGCTTCACTGTGACCTCGGGTGTCAACCAGACCCAAACATCTGTTTTCACCGGCATCACCCTGGGAGCCGGCCAGACCATCACGGCAGTAAAAGTTGCAGGTGTCGACGTCACCAATAGTGTAACGATCAGCAGCAACCAGATGACCTTCGCTACCGGTAGTGAGCCAGCCCATGGCAGTGCCGTAACCTACACAGTTACAACCGCCGGTGCCACCGGAGGCTGGGCCTCTGATGCTGGAATCGACACTTCAGTCAACCAGCTTGACGCGGCTCTCGGCACCTTGCGCACCCAGACGGCAGCGCTAGCCTCCAACCTGAGCGTAGTTGATATCCGCCAGACATTCACCTCGCAGCTGGTCAATGACCTGCTCAAGGGTGCCGACAACCTCACTCTGGCTGACACGAACGAAGAGGGTGCCAACATGCTGATGCTGCAGACCAGGCAACAGCTGAGTACCACCTCACTCAAGATGGCATCCGACGCAGCTCAAGCAGTCCTGAGACTGTTCTAGTAAACGATGTTCCGACCGGGATTCCGGCGGCATAATTGGGAGGGGGCAGAACGCCCCCTCCCGGATTTCCCTGCAACTGCTATAAATGCAAGGCGTTGCAGGGTAGCTCCCTTGGTGGGAGGATAAAGCCATGACAGTGCAACCTATCAAGAATGATCAGGGTGTAGCGACACTCACTAATCCCCAGTCCGGCAATAGTGCAAACCTGACTACACCAACTAGCCAACTTCCGACAAAGAACAAACTGCCACTTGCCTCAGATTCCCTTTCTATTTCATCAACTGCTGACAGCCTGACTATCGGCCTTGCGTCGGCAGGTGTCCAGGATGGCAGCGCCGCTTCTCGCCTTGCGTCATTCAAGGATGATGCAGTCGACAGATTGACACGTGCCAAAGCCGTCAGCGTTGCCTCCGCAGTTGATGGTCAGATGGAGAATATGAAGCAGGAAATTTCACAGATCATCAAAAGTTACCCACCATTCCTGATGGGGAGCGAGAAGAGAGTGGAATACCTGATGAGCATTGCCTCCATAAGACATCAGATCGAGGCGATGACCATCCCAGCGGTCTCTGCAAAAACAGAGAAGCAAGGTGAGATTGGAAAGATATGGGGCGACCTTTTCTCAGGAATAAACATCCCAACACTAACCCCCTCAGGGCCCGATGAGGCTACCGATGCCCAGTTACAGGCAGCTGCATTGACAATTACAACCATGCAGTCAACATTAGTTGCCAGAAGCTCCGGACTTCAGGCTGAGGCTCTACTCCCTACCTTTGCATCAGCACCGGATGCACTTAAGGCCAGTAAAACAGCGGGTGAGGGGATTGCAGCAACCGGGCTTCCTCTCTCAACACAGCTTGGAGAAATACTCAAGAACTTCTGAGCAACAACAAACAGTTTTCCTTACAGGATGAAGGCGGCACGGCTCGTGCAGTTTTCATCCTGTTCGCGTTTTAGTTGTTGTGATCTGGTTGGGAAGTCAGCTTAATTATCAATCAGTTAACTGCTTTTGTGTGGTGCTTGATGGTTCTGTTGAAGGATTGTAAGGCGGGTCAAAATTGTGACCAGTACAATATTTTGAACGATGTCACGGAGAAGGAATGTCTCTCAAGATTATTTTAAAGCCCAATGAGAAGATGATAGTGGGAGGGGCGGTTTTACGCAATGCTGACAAGCCTGCCACGTTATTCATCGAAAACAATGTGCTTGTCCTGCGTGAGCGGGACATCATGAAGGAGGAGCTGGCCGATACACCCTGTAAGCGTATCTATTTGACGGTACAATTGATGTACATGGACGAAAACAACTTGGCCCATTACCATGGCATCTACTGGAAGCAAGTTGGAGAACTGACAGACGTTGTCAAAACTATGCACCCTTTTGTTGTAGAGATGGGAGAATACATTCTTGCTTCTGAATATTACAAGGCACTCAAGGTAGCGAAGAAGATGATCGCATACGAAAAGGAGCTATTGGATCATGCAACAGGCCGCTCTTAACACATATGCAGCTATGCAGAAGGATGGGCTGACCGGCAGGGCACTTGAGTCTGCCGTGCTCAACCGCGCCGCAAAAATGCTCAAGGAGTGCCAGTCCCAATGGGGTACCGAAGGGCACGAAGAGCGCTTCGACTCAGCAGTGACTTTTAACCAGAGGGTCTGGACCTTTTTTCAGGCAGAACTCTCCGATCCGGGAAATCCATTTCCCCGGGAGATCAAGGAGAACATCCTTAATCTCAGCATCTTCATTGATCAGCGCCTGATCGAAGTGTTGATGAACCCGGCTCCCGAACTTCTCACTGTGGTAATCAGTATTAACCAGAATATCGCCGCGGGTCTAATGGAGAAGCCCCGAATTGACGAAGCCCTGTCTGCTGTTGAACCGGGCACGCTGACTGTATCTGCGTAAAGATGAATGACGGCGAGACCCTGAATGATTTTGAAACTGCACTGTCGTATATTGTTGGGGGGAAATTACCATATTTACACTCTGATAAAGGAGTATCCATGCATGTTGCCATATCGAATATCGAGTTCGAAGTAGAGAACACCCAGCAAGGTGTGGAAGTGTTGTCACAACGAATTGAAGAGACAATGAGTGAATTAGATGTCTATTTCAGCCATCTGGTGATTGATGGTGCCGAGGTGTCTGATGCTCCGTTCGATTATGTGTCAAAGAATCTGGAGGGAATCTGTAATATTGACGTTTTATTTCTGACAGTGCATCAATACCTGCAACAGGTCCTGGGAATTGTAGACACTTTTCTGGAAAAGGCACTCCCTACAATCAGAGAAGTTGCCGATGAGTTTTATGCCAGTCCGAATGATGAGACCTGGCAGCAATTTGACTCTGGCATGAGTGGTATGAGCTCTTTGCTAGGAATAATAGACTCAATGGTATCAATACCCGCGCTGGCAAGCCAAAAAGGTCGATTTGAGAAACTTGGGGAGTCCGTTGGGGGGGATCTGGAAAATCTTAAAAATGCGGCGCTAGCAAAAGACTACACACTGATGGCCGATATCCTTCACTACGAAGTCATCCCATTTATGGAATCACTTCACCAGCTTGTTACAGAGTTAAATGAAGAGTATAGCAACGTAGTACACTGAAAAAATGACATGTTCATTGAGGATACACCATGATTCATATTGATAATATGGTTCAGTTGAAAAAACTCAACCCATTCTTATGGAAACACATTAAAGTGGTTGAAGAAAAGGAAGAAGAATCTCCCGTAAAGCTAGTTGTGACACAAAGTGGCCAATCGAATCTGGCCCTTCAGAGTGAAACAGGCCTAGTGCATATTCACAGCCAATATGATCCTATAAAAGAAGCAGAAGCCTTTATCGGCAAGATATCAGCAGATGAAGTCGCGCTACATCAGGTGGTTTTTTTCTATGGAATGGGTCTTGGCTATCACATCGACGCCTTCATCAAGCGGTTTCCCGGCAAGGCATTCTATCTCTATGAACCGAATTTCGAAATATTCCGTCACTTCATGACAACGCGAAAGCTGGGCAGTTATCCTCTGCGACTCCTGCGTGATCTCTATGTAGAACAGAACTCAGACGACACCCAGCGGCTTTCTTTTGACTTTCTCAATAAGACCTACGAGCCGACCATGTTTGTTACATTGCCGGTATATGAGCGACTATTCCCCGATGATTTCAAGCGATTTACAGAACATTTTGTCAACAGTATAAAAGCGATTGGCTCTAACAGAGCCACAGGACAATATTTCGAAAAACGGTGGACCCTCAACAGTGCCGTAAATTTCAGGGAAGAACTCCGCAACAAGAATATCTTCAGTTACGATCCAGCACTGTTTAAAGGGAAACCAGCCATACTAGTGGCTGCTGGCCCTTCACTCGAATATGATCTCGAATCTCTCAGGAAAATTCGCAGTGAGGGAAGTGCCTATATCTTCACCGTTGGCTCGGCCATCAAGGGACTCTTTCTCAACGATATCCACCCTCACGCTGCGATCACCATGGACCCAGGGTGGAATACCCAATATACTTTCGAAGAGGTGATCGAGCGCAAGGTGGACACCATTCCTCTTATCTACGGCACCTCGGTCGGTTATGAAGCCCTAAAAGGATACATTGGGCCGAAGATCTATATGATTATGGACAAGGATTCCATTACTCCATTTTACCTAAAGGATGAGCAAAACAGGCCGCTTGGCATGGTGAATGATGCCCCTACCGTTGCAATAACAGCGCTCCAGCTACTGCTGATGCTCGGCTTCTCTCCGATCATTCTAACCGGTCAGAACCTCGCGCTTTTGAATGACCAGAATTATGCCACGGGCATCAAATACGAAGGGCGGGATCATATGGCCACAGGGCAGGAACTGGTTGGGCTTAGCCAGACCGAAGACGTCTATGGCAATATGGTAACGACCAACTCCATGTATGAATTGTTCAGACGTTCAATGGAGTCTGTCATAGATTATTTCCCTGGGAGGAAGATAATCAATGCCACAAAGGGAGGGGCCAAGATAAAAGGTACCGAATTCTTGCCACTTGAGGAATTACTGGAAACAGAATTGACGAGCAGAGTAGCCGAAAATGACTGGTATACTTCTGCCCCGGTGTTGAAATACGATCTGCATCATTTGCTCAAACGAGACAGAAAGATGAATAAGGATTTTTCATATTACATCAAAGCTCTGGATTCTCTCGATGAAATCATAAAAACAATAATGGACAAGATCAACCATAGCACTAATATCAAACACCTGCAGAAGCTGTATCAGGATTTGGATTTGGTGGCCCGTAACCTTTTCCATAATGTTTTTTCCCACGCATTCATGTCAAGGTTGCTCATGGTTGAGTTACGAATTCTGGAGAACCGCTCCAGAATTATCCGTGAGACCAAGGATCCCATCCTAAAGGGAAAATACATTGTGGAAGTTTTCAGTTTGTTTCTCAAGGATTGCAGGCATGACATCCAGGAGTATGCTATCCCATTGCTTGAGCAAATCAAGGACGCGATACATGAGTTTAAGGCTGGCGACGCTTCCGAAAACCACTGAATAAATGACGAGCAAGTGAGGTCGAGATGCTAAAAGGGCGCTCAATATTAATAACCGGCGGCACCGGCTCATTCGGGAAAAAATTCGTTGAGATGACGCTGGCGCAGCACCCCGGCGTTGAACGGTTGGTGGTCTATTCGCGCGATGAACTGAAACAGTACGAAATGCAACAAGTATTTTCGGCACAGGAATATCCACAGGTTCGTTACTTTATAGGTGACGTGCGTGACCGTGACCGATTGATACGCGCATTCGAAGGGATTGACACGGTTATCCATGCGGCAGCTCTCAAGCAGGTTCCTGCATGCGAATATAATCCATTCGAGGCCGTAAAGACCAATATCATGGGCGCACAGAACGTTATAGAGGCTGCCATTGCCTCCGGCGTCAAGCAGGTGGTGGCGCTCAGCACCGACAAAGCGGCGGCCCCGATCAATCTCTACGGTGCGACAAAGCTCTGTTCCGACAAGCTATTTACTGCTGCCAATCTTTTCCGCGGCAAGCGAGACCTGAATTTCTCCGTGGTCCGCTATGGTAATGTCATGGGTAGCCGGGGGAGTGTCATCCCGTTCTTTCTCAAGGCTCGAGCAAATGGGGTTATCCCAATAACCGATGAAAGGATGACCAGGTTCAACATAACCCTTGAAGAGGGGGTGAATCTTGTCTATTTCGCCATCCAGCATATGTGGGGTGGGGAGATCTTTGTCCCTAAAATCCCTAGCTACCGGATCAACGAGCTGGCTGAGGCCATAGCGCCTGACTGCAGGCGTGAGGTGGTTGGAATTCGCCCAGGTGAGAAGATCCACGAGGAGATGATTACCGAGACCGATGCCCTGAATACCGTCGAGTTTGATAAGTACTTTGTTATCCTTCCGTCATATTCATTGTGGGACCAGGACAAATTTATAAAAACCTATAACGGGCGGCACTGTGAGCCGGGTTTCCGTTACAACAGCGGTGAAAATACAGAGTGGCTGACGGTGGAGCAGATTCGGGAGTTAGTCAACAGACATGTAGACACTGAATTTGTGGTAGGAGGCAGGTGATCGGTGAATACCAGCTTCATCCCCTACGGACGCCAATCCATCTCTGAAGCCGACATCCAGGCGGTTATTGAAACCCTTCGTTCCGACTGGTTGACACAGGGGCCGGCTGTGGAGCGTTTTGAGCGCTCTGTTGCTTGCTACTGCGGTGCGGAGCATGCCGTTGCGGTGAACAGCGCCACATCGGCGCTGCATATCGCCTGTCTGGCGGCGGGATTGGGTCCTGGGGATATTCTCTGGACATCCCCCAACACCTTTGTCGCCTCAGCCAACTGCGCTCTCTATTGTGGGGCCTCGGTTGACTTCGCAGATATTGATCCCCTGACATACAACCTGAGTGTAACTGCCCTGGAAGCAAAACTGATCCAGGCAAAAAAAACAGGACGGCTACCAAAGGTAGTTATTCCTGTGCATTTTGCCGGGCAGCCGTGCGATATGGAGCGGATTGAGGAACTTGCCCGCGAGTACGGCTTTACGGTCATCGAGGACGCATCGCACGCAATTGGTGGGAAATACCGGGGTGGATCTGTCGGGAACGGCAGTCATTCTGATATGACCATCTTCAGCTTCCATCCGGTAAAAATTGTAACGACCGGCGAAGGGGGGATGATTGTAACCAGCAGGCCGGAACTCCACGAAAAACTGATTCGTCTGCGCAGTCATGGTATCACCCGAGACCCGTCGTTGATGGAGGGGGAGCCACATGGTGCCTGGTACTACCAGCAGGTGGAACTCGGTTTCAATTATCGTATGACCGATATGCAGGCAGCTCTGGGGACGAGCCAGATGACCCGCCTGGATGAATTCGTAACCCGGAGACATGAACTGGCAAGGCGTTACGACAGGTTGTTGTCCGATCTGCCGTTGACCCTGCCGTGGCAATCACCGGAAGGATATTCTGCTTTTCACCTGTATGTGGTGAGAGTGGATGCCGCTAAGGCGAAGACAACCCGTCGTCAGGCATTCGATCACCTGCGGGCCGCGAATATCGGCGTGAATGTCCATTACATACCTGTGCATACCCAGCCCTATTACCGAAAAATGGGTTTTGTCGAGGGGATGTTTCCTGAAGCGGAGCGCTATTATGCCGAGGCAATCAGTTTGCCGATGTTCGCGGCAATGATGGAGGAAGAACAGGATCGAGTGGTGCGTATATTGAAAGAGAGCCTCGCATGAGTACAAGCATTGCCGTTATCACTGCCCGCGGCGGGAGCAAACGGATACCGCGCAAGAACATTAAAGATTTTCTGGGGAAGCCGATTATTGCCTATTCCATCGCTGCGGCACTTAAGGCGGGATTCTTTGACGAGGTCATGGTCTCCACCGATGACCGTGAGATTGCCGATGTTGCACTGAGGTTCGGGGCAAAAGTCCCTTTTATTCGCTCTGCAAAGACGTCTGACGATTTTGCTTCAACCGAAGACGTGCTGCTAGAGGTCTTTGATGAATACCGCAAACAGGCCAGAGGGTTTGATTATGCCTGCTGTATCTACCCGACGGCCCCCTTTCTGACGGCGGAAAAATTGAGATTCGGGTTTGATCAGTTGGTGGAAACGGGAGCGGAGACAGTCCTTCCAGTGGTGCGCTTCGGGTATCCCATTCAGCGGGCGCTCAAGATCGAGAACAATCGATTAAAAATGATCTGGCCGGAGCATCTTGACTCCCGTTCCCAGGATCTAATCCCGGCCTACCATGACTGCGGCCAGTTTTATTGGCTACAGGTTACGCGGTTTCTTGAGACGCACAAACTGTTTGCCGAAGATACCGTACCGATTCTGATTCCGGAGTCGATGGTTCAGGATATCGACAACGAGGAAGACTGGAAAAACGCGGAGATGAAATACCGCATCATGCAGGAATGGGGTTTGTTACAGTAAATTTCAAAGTGGAGTTTAACCATGACTAATTTTAAAACCGAGCAGGAAGCGTTCTGGGCTGGAGAATTTGGTGACGAATATATCGGACGTAATACTGGCGATGAGTATGTTGCCAATCAGGTCGCCTTTTTTTCAAAGATTCTTCCGCGTACACGATCCGTTGAATCAGTGATCGAGTTCGGCGCGAATATCGGCCTTAACCTGAGGGCGATAAAGGCCCTTTTGCCCCATGCGCAGTTGTCCGGGATTGAGATCAACGCCAATGCCGTCAATGAACTCAAGGAACTGAAAGATATTATTGTTTATCATCAGTCACTACTTGATTTTAAACCGGATTATCCGAGAGATCTCTCCTTGATCAAAGGGGTGCTCATACATTTGAATCCCGACTGCCTCCCGCGGGTCTATGAACTTTTGTACCAAACAAGCTCACGTTATATTTGTATTGCCGAATATTATAACCCGACTCCGGTAGAGATCCCCTACCGTGGGCATAGCGGCAAGCTGTTCAAGCGGGATTTCGCCGGTGAAATGCTGGAAAGGTTTTCGGATCTCCAACTTGTGGATTACGGTTTTGCCTATCATCGAGACATAAATTTTTCGCAAGATGACATAACGTGGTTTTTGATGGAAAAAATGAGACTGTAAGAAAATGTTAAAATATGGGCTCAAGCTCTGGTCTATCAATACACAATATGTAAAACACGCGGATGTCCTCTATGAACAGGGCATGTATTCTTTTATTGAACTTTTTATTGTGCCTGGTTCATTCGATGCCTATATATCTGTATGGGAGCAGCTCAAAATTCCATTTATACTGCATGCCCCACATTCATTGTCAGGATTAAACCCGGCACGCCGGGAACTCGAAAGTCAGAATCTCAAACATGCCTCCGAAGCATTCCGGTTTGCAGACCGACTTGATGCTGAGAAAGTGGTTTTCCATCCCGGTATTGAGGGCAATCTTGAAGAGACAGTCCGTCAATTTATGATCATGGCGGATAATCGAATTGTTGTTGAAAACAAACCGTATTTTGGAATCGGTAATGTCATTTGTAATGGCACAACACCAGATGAAATTCGATTTATAATGGAACGAACCGGGGTTGGTTTCTGCCTCGATTTTGGTCATGCCATCTGTTCGGCAAATGCCAGGGGAATGGATCCGATGGATTACATTGAATGCTTTCACCGGCTGGCACCAACGCTGTATCACCTGTCTGACGGTGCTTCTGATGGCGTTCAAGATGAACACCACCATTTGGGTCATGGTACGTACGATATTGCCGCACTTTTAACTGATATCCCCGAGGGGAGCCAGGTAACCGTTGAAACGGACAAAGATTTTCAAGACAGCCTCGATGATTTTGAGCGGGATATTGCATACCTCAATGGTCTTGTGCACTGTACCGAGGGCCAGAGATGAATAGTATTTACATTGGGAATTTCGAAATTTCGAGAAACAGTCCCCCGTTCATAATTGCCGAAGCGGGCATTAATCACAACGGCCAGCTTGACCTGGCATACCGGATGATCAGTGCCGCCAAGTCAGCGGGTGCCGACTGCATCAAGTTTCAGACCTTTACCGCAGAGGAGTTTGTAGGCGATTCCAATCAGACGTACACCTATATGTCTCAAGGCGCGGAGGTTACGGAATCCATGCTTGAGATGTTCAAACGTTACGAATTTGCGAGGGAAGAGTGGTTCAAGATAAAGCGGAGGTGTGATGAAGAGGGGATTTTATTCCTTTCTACCCCACAAAATGTTAACGATTTGCGGCTACTGTTGGAGATTGGTATACCGGCGGTGAAAATTGGGTCCGATGACTTTACCAACATTCCTCTGCTCAAAGCATACTCAAAATCTGGATTACCTATACTTGTCTCGTGCGGAATGGCGGATCTTGCGGAGGTATATCAGGCTCTGGAAGCGCTTGGAACGTTCGAAGGCTACTCCACCATCCTGCTCCTCTGTACTTCACAGTATCCTACACCCCCCGAGGATGTGAATATCAGGAAGCTTTCAGCTCTAACAGCATGTTTTCCCGAACTTGTTCTTGGTTTTTCAGACCATACACAAGGCTCCACGGCAGCTACTTTGGCGCTGGGTTTTGGCGCAAGAGTCTTTGAAAAACATTTTACGCTGGATAATAACTTGCCTGGGCCTGATCACTGGTTTTCAGAAAAGCCTGAACACTTAAAGGTATGGGTGCAATCCATTCGAAATGCATATCAGATGCTCGGCAGTTCACTTGTCAGGCCCACTTGCCAGGAAGAAGATATGAGGAAGCTTGCTCGCCGTAGCATAGTAGCCTTGAAGGAAATTGAGCCCGGTGAACAACTTATAACCGAGAACCTCGGACTCAGGCGCCCAGGAACCGGATTGCCGGCTAGTATGTTTGATAAAGTATTGGGTACGAAGGCAGTGAGTAAAATTAGTCGTGGGCAGATACTAACCTGGGGAGATTTTTTATGATCAATATCGACAAATTCCAAGAGATTTTTTCAGAACTGACTCATTTTAGGAGCAACCAGTTCCATCCTTTGGTATGGGTCAACGGAGAACCGGAAATTGGTAATAATGTCTTTATTGGGTTTTTTTCCGAGGTAAATGCTCGAGGTGTCAGGATCGCAATAGGTGATAATTGCGATATTGCCTCTTTTGTTGCAATAAATAGTGCCGATTCCCATAGAAAGTGTCTGGGGATCATGGATGATGTCGAGAGAAAAGATATCATATTAGAACATAATGTGTTTGTTGGTTCACATAGTGTCATCAAAGGAGGTGCCCACATCGGGCATCATTCCGTGGTTGCTGCCGGAACAATTGTAGAGGGCCAAAAGATTCCTCCCTACTCTCTCATCATTGGGAACCCGATGCAAGTAAAGCCCGGATATTATAAAGACAAAGTTGCTTCTAGTGAATCAACCAAATAAATCATGATTTTATCCGCACATCAACCTGCATACCTTCCCTGGTTGGGATATTTCGACAAGATCATCAGTAGTGATGTTTTCATTTATCTTGATACGGTCCAGTTTGAAAAAAACAGCTTCACCAACAGAAACAGGATAAAAACACCTCAAGGCGCCCAATGGCTTTCCATCCCTGTAAAACTGAAGGGACATCTCGACAAGTCGATTAAGGAAATTGAGATAGATACCAGTCAGAACTGGCAGAAAAAACATCTCAATGCGATTCTTATGAATTATGGACGGGCCCCAAGATTTGACGAGTGTTTTGCGAAACTGGAATCGCTCTATACCACCGGATACAACCTGTTGAACGATGTATGCTGGGATCAATTGAAGTTCTGGCTGAACGAGTTGCATATTTCGACTCGAATCGTACGATCATCGGAATTGCCTCTAGACACCAGAAAATCGGATTTGATTCTGGATCTGTGCCGATTCTTCGGCGCAGATCAGTATATTTCAGGAGCTCTTGGCAAGAACTATCTTGTTGAACGGGACTTTGAAGATGCCGGTATTTCGATCACGTACCAGGAGTATGTCCATCCGGAGTATCCTCAGCTTTGGGGGGATTTTCTCCCATATATGAGCATACTGGATCTGTGTATGAATACTTCAAATTATGACTTGATCGGGAAAAGGGGGCCAGCCCAATGAATTTCTCACCAGAATGGGAAGAACGATATCGGGAGCACACACATATCAGTGTCTGGCCGTGGTCTGATCTGGTGTCATACGTAATGCGTTACGCTTCACCGCGAGATCATCTTCGGGTTCTTGAACTTGGCTGCGGAGCAGGTGCGAATATCCCCCTTTTTATCCATCTGAATTCTGACTATTACGGAATTGATGGTAGCCAGGCAATAGTTGATGCACTTCATCCGAGGTTTCCGGCGTTAAGCGATAAGATCGTTGTCGGAGACTTTACTCGGGAGCTTCCTTTCCAAGGTGAGTTTGACCTTGTGTGTGATCGGGCATCCTTGACGCATAATACGACATCAGCCATCAAGGATAGCATCGCGCTTGTTAAAAAAATGCTGCGGCCAGGAGGCAAGTTCATGGGGATAGACTGGTTTTCCACGTCTCATGAGGGTTTTGCTCAGGGAGAGAGCGCAGAGGACAATTATACGCGCCGCGCAATCTCCACTGGTCCATTTGCAGGTGTCGGGCGGGTGCATTTTTCCGACAAAGAGCACCTAATGGAACTTTTTGAAGGATTCACTATGGACGTTCTAGAACACAAAATCATTAGCCGAGATATACCAGCTGAAGAAGGATATGGGAAAATGGCGACTTGGAATTTTACGGCAACATACGAGGGGTGATATGTGCTGTTGAAACTGGGAAAAGAAACCGTACTTGTTATTGCAGCTCATCCGGACGACGAAGTGCTCGGTTGCGGTGCTACGATCGCGCGTCATACACACCATGGCGATGATGTGCATGTTGTAATCCTCGCCGAAGGTGTTACCAGCCGAGATGATTTCCGCTCAAGGGAGAACAGGGAGGGCGACCTTGCAGACCTGGCCCGATTGGCGAGCAACGCGAATGATACGCTCTCGGTTACCTCATTGTCGTTGTTGAGCTTTCCGGACAACCGCATGGATTCGATCGATATTCTGGATATCGTAAAAACAATAGAGAGCTATATTGATCAGTACCGTCCCACTGCTGTCTATACCCACCATGCGGGAGACGTCAACATTGACCACCGGAAAATTCATGAGGCGGTCATTGCGGCTTGCCGGCCCCAACCGGGACATTCGGTAAAAAAACTGCTTTTTTTTGAGATCCCATCCAGCACGGAGTGGCAGCCTCCCGGTTCCTCAATGTCGTTTTTGCCTAACTGGTTTGTGGATGTTTCCGGGTTCCTAGAGCTTAAGCTCAAGGCCTTGGAAGCATATACATCAGAGCTTCGTGACTGGCCCCACCCCCGCTCATTGAAGGCAGTGGAATATTTAAACCGTTGGCGAGGAGCCAGCGTTGGCTGCGAGGCTGCAGAGGCCTTTATGCTGGGAAGAAACATCGAATAAACACCATGGAGAGCCTATGAATATTCTCGTGATCAATCTGTCGCTGCGTCCTTTTTCGCCGGTCAAGGTGTTCCCCATTGGCCTTGGTTATGTCGCCACGGCGATGAAAAAAGCGGGATACGCATTTGACCTGCTTGATATAGACGGCTATCGCTACAGCGACCAGCAGGTGGATGGCTTTATTCGTGCGAAGAATTATGATGTCGTCTGCATGGGCTGCATCGTAACCGGCTACAAATTCGTAAAAGGTCTCTGCGATGTTATCAAGCGCCACCATCCCCATGCGAAAATTATAGTTGGTAACTCCGTTGCCACTTCCATCGTTGATACGCTGCTGACGCGCACTAAGGCTGATATTGCTGTCATGGGAGAAGGGGACGAAACCATTGTGGATCTCCTGAATGCGATTGAGATAGGGCGAGATCCGGAATCGGTTAAGGGCATATGTCTCCTCCGGGATGCCCAGGTAGTGAGGACAGAACCCCGCCCGCTTATCAAGGACATTTCATCGCTGCCATTTATCGATTATTCAATTTTTGATATCGAAATATATATAGAAAATGCGAAAAACTATATTGCTGACAGGCTCCCGATCCCCAGGGATGAGGTGCGTGGTCTGCCGGTTAATACCGCGCGAGGATGCGTTGCCCATTGTACCTTCTGCTACCATGTCTTCGAAAATATGCCCTATCGCTTTAGGAGCGCCGACTCTGTACTGGCGGAGATAAAGGGGATGATCGATACCTATGCGCTGAATGTCATCTGTTTCAGCGATGAGTTGACCTTTTTCTCGAAGAAGCACGCACTGGAGTTTTCCGAGAAGGTGATTGCCTCGGGGCTGGAATTTTATTGGATGGCCGATTGCCGCAGCAACTTGTTTGACAAGGAAGAGGATATAGAAATAATTCGAATGATGAAAGAGGCTGGATGCGTCACAGTCGGGTATTCACTGGAGTCGTCCGATCCGGGAATACTGAAAGCCATGAATAAAAAATCCACCATTGAGCAGTTTTCTTTCCAAACGCACCTGTTTCATAAGGCCGAACTTTATCCCGTAACAAGCCTCGTCATCGGTTATCCCCAGGAAACACCGGATACTATCCGCAACACTTTTGATTGTTGCATTGAAAACCGAATATATCCTTCGACAGGCTATCTCCTCCCCCAGCCTGGTTCAAAGATGTATGACCATGCAGTCGAAAACGGATTTGTAACTGATGAGGAAGACTACCTCATGCGGCTCGGTGACAGGCAGGACCTGAGATTAAACATGACCACCATGTCGGATGAGGAACTCGAACAAAGCGTAAATGAACATTTAAAACGATGTAATAAGGAGCTGGGCATGGGGTTGAGCGATGATCAACTGATTAAGACCCAATATTATCGTAAAGCGCAGCCAACGTCGTATCTTCAGGATTGATTTTATTGAAGTAGCACACGGGGAAATGGGATGGCTCATAAGATTAAGAGGGTATCATCCAGTGCAAAGATAATGAGTTCGTTAAAGCAGCCGCTCCGCGAAAAATGGGGATTGCCTGAGGAGCCGCAGACTGTCTTAACCGAAGAGCTCAAGCGGGCCATGATGTTTCTAAACGGCAGCAACCTCGCCGAAGCTGAGAGGATCTGCCGGCATGAACTCACCCTGCGTCCAACCAATGGATATGCCTTGTGGCAACTCGGAATTATTGCAATGTTTGCAGAACAATATGAGGATGCCCTTCGATTACTGCAAAGCGCACAATCAGAATTTCCACATCAAATAGAGAAAATATATCGACTCTTTGGCGAAACACTTTTCTGTTTGGGACGCTATGAAGAGTCGTATTCAGTGCTAACTACAGCGGAGCAGTTAGACCCAAATGAGACTTGCATTCGCTTAATGGGGATCATATCGTGGATGCTAGGTGAGCGCGAGGAAGCAACAAGGTATTTTTCTCGCTTACCGGCGCCAGAGCATGATGATCCAAAGCTGACAGAATGCATGTATATTGCCTCGGCACTGGCCTTGACTGGCAGGGTTGACGATGCTCTGTGCTTGGTTCGTGAGCCGATCTGGAGGCGGATAACCAGCGAGGTAAAACGGTCACCATGGTATCTGTACGCCAACTTGGTAGGCAGCTCTGACATTTCGGTGCAATCGCAACGTTTTGGAGGAGTTTCGGACGACCAACCGAAAGATATATTTCAGGAAATTGCCGATACTCTCGTATTTTGCACTCAGGATCGCGTATTGGATATCGGTGGTGCTGGTGGGTTGTTCACATTAGGAATCGCGCCCCTTGTATCAGAGGTTGTAATGACGGATGTCGAAGCTGCATTAGTTGAAAAGGCGACACAGAACCTTCATGAATACCGGAATGTAGTCTGTCTTGTTGATGATGTGGTCAGGTTTAACCCGCAATTTGAGGGAGCTTTTGATAAGGTGCTCATGTGCGCTGTGACGCAGATATTTGACAGTTTTGAATCCTTCCGGATGGTTCTGGGTAACCTGTACCGTTATTTGCGGCCCTCAGGTCGGATTCTGGTAGGTGGAAATGGTTCTCTACAATGCGTTGAAGAACATTTGAGGTATGTGATTACAGAATTTCGGGTAGGTGAGCGCAAGCCGCGAATTGAAGACTACTTCAGCAGGTTACACATGATGGCAAACGTGCTCTGGCTTGAACCTGAGAAGTTTCTCCTATGGGCAAGGGAAGCCGGTTTTTCCTACGCAGAGGTAATAGCACATCGAGCATTGCCCCATATCAGACAGGAGACGTTCGATGTCCTTCTGGTGAAGTGACACTAAAATGATTGAATAGTGAAACTAGGAGTCTGTCGGCCTTGAGATTCTGACCGAATCAACTTAACCCGTAAGTTGATTCTACTGGCCATCCTGATCAGTCAACAGATACCGTTTCGAT
>JAYSLX010000209.1:0-2525 GCA_043725245.1 Geobacteraceae bacterium
TCAAGGATCGCAATATCCATTTCATTGTGCACCACGTCAAGAACCTCGCCGACAAGAATGCCGGTGCCGATGGCAATCGCTTCGCCCGGCTCCAGGTAGACCTCCACGCCGTACTTCTCCTGGAAATGCCTGATAAGAGCCACAAGACCGTCTATGTCGTAGCCTTCTCGTGTGATGTGGTGCCCGCCGCCAAGGTTCAGCCACTTCATCTGCGGCAGGAATTTGCCGAACTTCTCCTCAAATACGCGGGCAGTCCGCTCCAGCGGCTCAAAGAGCTGCTCGCAGAGAGTGTGGAAGTGAAGCCCTTCGACTCCGCTCAGGAACCTCCCTTCGTCCCCTGAGCGGAGTCGAAGGGCAAACTCTGAATACGGGATGCCGAGGCGCGAATTCGGTGCGCAGGGGTCGTAGATGGCGGTGTGACCTTCTGTATGCTCGGGATTCACCCTGAGCCCTATCGACACTCGGCCATGCTCCTTCTCCCATAACGGCCGGAAGCGCTCCAGCTGGGCAAAGGAGTTGAACACCAGGTGATTGGAAACCTGCAAGAGCTCCACCACGTCGCTTTCCTTGAAGGCAGCGGCAAAGCTGTGGACCTCTCTGCCGAACTCTTCACGCCCCAGGCGCGCCTCCCATGGCGAACTGGCACAGACACCATGGAGTGTCTCCCTGATTATCGGAAAGACGCTCCACATGGAGAATGCCTTGAGTGCAAGCAGGATCTTCGCTCCGCTCCTTTGCTGTACCTCATCCAGAATGGCCAGATTGTGGCGCAGCCGACCAAGATCGACCACGTAGGCTGGCGAAGGTGCGAGCCGGAGGATCTTATCGATGTCGATACCGGTCATTTCCTGTAATTCCTACAGCGCAGGCCATTCGCCGCCGTCTACGACAATGGTGGGCAGCCCCATCGGACCAAGCACCTCAAGGAAAAGTTCAGGGTCAAACTGTTCCATGTTCCAGACCCCGGCCTGGTGCCACTTGCCGGTCAGCATCATGATCGCGCCGACCACCGCCGGCACGCCCGTGGTATAGCTGATGGCCTGGGATTTGACCTCTTTGTAGCAGGCTTCGTGATCACAGATGTTGTAGATATATACCTGCTTCCGCTGGCCATCCTTGATCCCCCTGGCAATAACTCCGATGCAGGTGCGGCCCTTGGTGAGCGGCCCCAGGCTTCCCGGGTCGGGAAGGACACTCTTGAGGAACTGGAGCGGTACGATCTTCTGGCCGTTGTAATCGACCTCGTCGATCCGGGTCATCCCAACGTTTTGCAGCACTTCCAGGTGCTTCAGGTAGTTATCCGAGAAGGTCATCCAGAACTGGGCCTTTTTGATGGTTGGTATATGCCTGACCAGCGACTCCATCTCTTCGTGATAGAGACGGTAGATGTTCATCGGTCCGATTCCTTCCGGGAAGTCGAAGACCTGCTTGGTTGAGAGAGGGGCGGACTCTACCCACTGGCCGTTATCCCAGTGGCGGCAGGTGGCGGTAATCTCGCGGATGTTGATCTCCGGGTTGAAATTAGTGGCAAAGGGCTGTCCATGGCTGCCGGCGTTGGCGTCGATGATATCGATCTCCTCTACCACATCCAGGTACTTCTTAGCTGCCAGGGCGGTGTAGACGTTAGTGACGCCTGGATCGAAGCCAGAACCGAGCAGTGCCATAAGCCCGGCATCCTTGAACCGGTCCTGGTAAGCCCATTGCCAGGAGTATTCGAATTTTGCCGTGTCAAGCGGTTCATAGTTGGCGGTGTCCAGGTAATCCACACCGGTTGACAGGCAGGCGTCCATAATGGTCAGGTCCTGGTAGGGGAGAGCGACGTTGATAACGAGTTTGGGTTGCTCTTGCTTTATCAGCCCAACCAGTTCAGGTACGTTGTCGGCATCCACTTGAGCGGTTTTGATCGGATAGTCTATCTGAGATGCAATGGCCTTGCATTTGGACTCTGTGCGTGATGCCAGGGTGATTCCGGTAATTACGTCAGATGCCTGGGCACACTTGTGGGTAACGACCTGCCCGACCCCTCCCGCCCCGATTATCAGTACTTTGCTCATGGTTGCGATTCCTCTTTGTTGAATTCTAATAATAGAAAGTCGGCGGAGTGACTACCCATAGTATCCTTGCCGGTCCCTTGCCAATATTTTTTACAGAATGACGCTTATCAGAGGTGAAATAAAAGCAGTCGTCCTTTTTTACCGTATGGATCTTTTCATCGAGTTTTACCTGAATCTTCCCCAAGAGGACAAAGCCGAACTCCTCCCCATCGTGAAAGGGCTGTTCGTCCATTTCCTCGCCGGAATCCAGGGTCACTAGCACCGGATCCATCTCGCGATTCTGTGCACCGGGCACCAGTAGCTCCACCCGGATACGGTCCTTGTCGTCGGATGCCTGAACCCGCGCGTCCTTGGCGAAAACCACACTTTCTTCATCGGTGGTTTCGCAGAAGAACTCCTGCATGCTCACGCCAAAGACATCGAGAATGTCCTTTAGAGTGGAGATAGAAGGGGAGGTGGCGTCGTTCTCCA
>JAYSLX010000210.1:0-3533 GCA_043725245.1 Geobacteraceae bacterium
GTACGGGGCGCCAGCGATGGACATATTGACGCCAGCGGCATTCCCGAGATGGTTGACCGTTTGAATGCCTGCGCAACTAGCACCAAGCAAACCTCAGGACCCTCGCCGTTGAGCACTCTTGGGCTGGCCGAATCGGTTCTGGGTGCCCTGACTGATTACGAAGAGCATCGTCTTCTGGAGAATGTCAATAAAGGTCGGAGGATATTCTCTGTAATTGTTTCCTTAAGCCTGGCGACCTTTGACCTTGAGTTGGGGGAGCTTACAGACCTTCTCAAGAAAGAGGGGGAGGTTATCAGCACTCTCCCCAGCGTAGGCAGTGGCAACGAAGGGGGGATTGAGTTCGAACTTCTCGTCGGTACTGCAAGAAACCTCGATGAGTTGACAGCGATTATCAACAAACCCGCTGCAGTGGTTCGCAGACTGGGAGGAGACGAAGCTCTGGCGGTGCCTAAGCCTGCCACCCCTGTTCGGACTTCGGCATTGCAGCTGCCTGCTGAAACCGTCCCTGCTGAGCAGACTTCCCTACTGCAGAACCCCGATGCAGCGGTGACCGCCAAGAGCATTAGCCGTATGGTTCGGGTAGATATCCTGAAGCTTGACGAACTGATGAATATCGTCGGCGAGTTGGTGCTTTCCCAGTCGACCATTAACGAGTTGGTCAGCAAGGTCCGCTCTAGCGGCTATTCCACTTTGGCCATCGAGTTGGGAAAGGCCGCCAAGGGCTTGCAGCGAAAGCTCAACGAGTTGCAGAAAGGGGTCATGGAGATTCGAATGATCCCAGTCGGACAGCTCTACGAGAAGATGTCACGCATCGTTCGGAAGATCGCCAGGGAACAGGGGAAAAAGATCGATCTTCGCTTCTTCGGGGCTGATACCGAACTGGACAAACTGATTATTGAGGATATCTCTGATCCTATGATGCACATCATACGAAATTCCATCGACCATGCCATTGAACCCCCTGACGAAAGGGAGAGGCTAGGCAAGGACGAGAAAGGGGTGATCAAGCTCTCCTCATTCCAGAAGGGGAATCATGTCGTTATAGAGGTAGAGGATGACGGTCGGGGGTTCGACATTGCCAAAGTGAAGTTGAAGGCCTTTGAAAAAGGGTTGATCCAGAACCCGGATGCCCTCTCTGATCGTGAAGCGTTGGAGTTGATCTTCCTGCCGGGATTTTCCACCAGCGACAATATTACCGATGTTTCCGGTCGCGGGGTCGGTATGGATGTGGTCAAGAACAACATTGCTGCAGTCTCGGGCATGGTTGACATAGAGACTCGGCCAGGGCTTGGAAGCAAGATCATCTTAACGCTTCCAATCACACTGGCTATCATCAAGGCACTGATCATCAATTCGGCAGGCCGGACCTATGCCATGCCGATCACCTCTGTGCTTGAAACCATCCTTGTGGAGAGCCGCGATATCCTCACCGTTGAACGGAGGGAGGTCATACAGCTTCGCGAAATTACTCTGCCGCTTGTCCGGCTTAATAGGGTGTTCGAGTTCAAAGACAGTGAGGTGTCTATTGAGAGTTTTTACGTCGTAGTGGTCGGTGTGGCCGAGAAGCGACTGGGAATAGTTGTTGACGACCTGCTGGGGCAGCAGGATATCGTAATCAAATCCATCGGCGAGACCTTCAAGGGGTTCAAGGGGATATCCGGCGCTGCCGACCTGGGGGACCAGCGGACTATTCTGGTGCTGGATGTGGGGGGCATAATTGCCGAGGCGACCGGGGGGGCGATGTGAGGGCGATGCGGAATGTATAAGGAGTTCTACGGGTTCAGCGACAAGCCGTTCAGCAAGACCCCTGATCCGCGCTACCTCTATCTGAGTCGTGGGCACAGGGAGGCGCTTGCCCGCCTCAAGTACGTGCTGGAGGAGAGGGAGATTGCGCTTCTGACCGGTGAGATCGGCTGCGGAAAGACCACCATCTCCCGCGCGCTAATGGACACCATGGGGGATGCGTACCGCTTCTGTTTTGTGCTCAACCCACGGCTATCTGCACTGGAATTCCTCAGAACCGTGGCGCGGAGCCTTTGTTCAGCGGTTCCGTCCTCAAGCAAGGAAGACCTCCTGCAGGAGATGACGGATTCACTCTACCTTCTTCACTGTGAGGGGATTACACCGGTTCTGGTCATAGACGAGGCACAGCTTATCCCGGACCGGGAGGTGTACGACGAGATTCGCCTCCTTACGAACTTCCAGCTGGACGACCGGAACCTGCTGAGTGTGATTCTGATGGGGCAGCCCGAGTTGCGGGCTGTTCTTGCTGCTCCTCAGTTTGAGCCTTTCCGCCAGAGGATTGCCATATCCTACCATCTGCAGCCACTTACCCTGGAAGAGACTCAGGAGTACCTGGATTTCCGAATGGAAGTGGCAGGCGGTTTCCCCGGGCTTTTTACGCCTGATGCGGTGCAGCGGATATTCGAAATGTCGGGAGGTGTACCGCGGATGATCAATCTTATATCCACAAATGCCCTCCTTGAGGGGTTTGGCAGGGAAGAATCCCTGATCAATGGAGAGCTTGTGGAGTCGCTCAGGGAAGAGCTGATGCATACCTGATTTTTATATGCGGGAGTGGGTAGAGAGTTATGAATCTGGCAGAGATACGTAAAAAGGCCAACAGGGAGAGGGATGAGCCAAAGCCACAACCCTCCCCGCCCGAGACGCAGGAGATGCCGGACTGGGCCGATAATTCCAGTTTTGCTTCCAGTCTTGAAGTGGAAGAACCTTATATGGACGAAGAGGTTGAGGTTGAGACAGAAAAACCGGATATCCTGTACGAGCCACGGGTGATTTCTGCCCCTGCCTTTCCGGCTGCCGTTGCTGTGGGATTTCCCGCTGTTTCGGCCACTTCGGCAGCAGTCGAGACCGTGCCCCGTGTTGATTTCACTGAGCCTGCTCCGGAAGCGAGAGAAGAGGAGCTGGTCCATGCCTACGATCCGGTAGAAATTCTTCTTGCAGGGCGTGCCGCTGCAGGCTTCGGGCAGGATACCCTTCTGCCCTCTCCGGAGGTTGCAGAGATCGAGATCAGCGACTATCAGGAGTTTCTCTGCTTCAGGGTTGGTACGGAGCAGTATGCCATCAACATCATGGAGATCAAGGAGATAATCAAGCCGCGTGAGATTACCGAGGTTCCTCGTGTACCGGAGTTTATTTCGGGTATCCTGTCTTTGAGAGGAAACATCATCCCTGTCTTTAACATGGGAAGGCGTCTCCATCTTGCCCCGGTGGAACACAGCGTCAGGGAGCGGATTATTGTGGTCAGCAGAGGTGAGGAACTTTTTGGTATACAGGTCGATGAAGTCCTTCAGGTAGTGAGAATCAATGATGAGTCTATCGAGCAGCCTCCAGCGGTGCTGGAAGGTATTGACCGTGATTTTGTACAGGGGATCGGACGTCATGGTGGGCGGATGCTTATCCTTCTTAACCTTGGGAGTATACTCGATGTATCGCTCTGTTGAATGGGTGGGAATATGGTAACTAAGCGGAACAAGATACTTATCGTTGAGGATGAGGAGAGTCTTCTCAAG
>JAYSLX010000211.1:0-6563 GCA_043725245.1 Geobacteraceae bacterium
CGAAGGTTTCCATGGCAGCCGTAATAAAGGCACTGGCAGGAGACCGGAACCTTTCAGGGAAAAACCTGAGCAGGATGAACCTTTTAGGGATGGAACTGACGGGTGCCAAATTGAAAGGGGCCTGCCTTACCGAGGCCAACCTGGAGCGGGCCGATCTTGCAGAGGCAGATCTGGAGAGGGCCGATCTCTCCGGGGCCAATATGCGCAAGGCGAGTCTGAGGCTCGCCAACATCAATGGCGCTGCATTCGACGGGGCCAATCTTGACGGTGCCATCTGGACCGACAGCCGTATCTGTCTTGCCGGTTCCATAGGGAGTTGCCGGGATCTGATACCGTAGGTGCACAAATCGCCGAGTTGACAATTGGCGCGATGTTGTGTACATTTAAACGTACATTTAGTTCAGGAGATTACCGTGATACAGATAAATGTAACCGAGTTTAGAAACCACCTCCCGGCCTACCTTGACATGGTAAAGAAAGGCGAAGAAGTTGCTCTCACTTCACGGGGTAAAACAATTGCCCGCCTGGTGCCTGAGATTCAGGAATGTGAAACTGCCAGAAAACGTTTGATCGAGATAAGAAAAAACAGCTGGGTGGGAGATGTCACCTCGCCGGTCGATGTAACATGGGAGGCGACCCTTGGTGCTTCTTGACACCTGCGCTATTGTCTTTGATGCGCTTGCCCCTGAAAAGTTGAGCAAGAAGGCCGCAGAAGAGATAAAAAAGGGGAGATTGAGCGGAACGCTTGCCTGTAGTGATATATCATTATGGGAAATTGCCATGCTCATCGGCAAGGGGCGACTAAGGCCCGATGCCCAATCCACTGAGTTTCTGCAGCTTGTGGTTGCCGCAAACAGGTTGCAGGTGTTACCGATTTCACCTGAAATTGCCTGCCTTTCCGCAAATGATCAACTTTTTCCACACAATGACCCTGCCGACCGGATAATCGCCGCCACAGCCATTCATCATAAAATGCCACTACTGACAAGTGATCACACGCTGAAAAAGGTAAAAGGGCTGAAAACGATCTGGTGACGATACGGAATCGATTGCACACTTTCAGTTTGTAACCCAAAAAACGATCACCCCCACCTACAGCATATCCACCGGGTCTATGTCGATTGTAAGCCGCACCGTACCAGGGATGTCGAGCGTATCTCTTGCAGCCTTGATGAGCCGGTGCAGGTCGTTGCGCTTCTTTGCTTTAAGGAGTATCTGACGGCGATGGCGCCCCCTGAGCATCCCAAGCGGTGCTGCAGCAGGGCCAAGGATGGTCACTCTTGCATGGAGGGTGGGCTTGAGGCGGGACAGCTCAAAAGCTGTTTTTTTTGATGCATCATCAACGGTCGGCTCACTGTTACCCGATATTTCGAGCAGGGCGATGTGCGAAAAAGGCGGGTAGTCCAGCTCACTCCGAAACTTGATCTCATCCTCGTAAAATCCGTGAAAATCGTGTGCGAGAGCCCGGCTTATGGCATAGTGGTCTGGCGAGAGAGACTGCACCATGACGATGCCCAGCTGGTCTCCACGCCCGGCACGACCGCTGACCTGTGTCAAAAGCTGGAATGTCCGCTCGGCGCTCCTGAAATCAGGGAGGTTGAGCGACGCATCTGCAGATATCACCCCGACCAGCGTGACGCCGGGGAAGTCATGCCCCTTGGCAATCATCTGCGTCCCCACCAGTATGTCGATCTCTCCCTGTTCAACCCTCTTTAATATCCGGTTGTGTCCACCTCTGCCGGCAGTTGTGTCGCGATCCATCCGGGCGATACAGGCGTCAGGGAAGATCTCGCGCACCTCATCCTCTACCCTCTCTGTCCCACGTCCCAGAAGGGCTATCTCTCCCCCCTCGCATTCGGGGCAGAGACTCGGCGCAGGGATCGAGTGATCGCAATAGTGACAGAAATGCCGCCCCCTTTTCCGGTGGTGGGTCAGAGTCACGGCACAGTTGGGACAGCGGAAGACATAACCGCAATCCTGGCAGACCAGGTAGGTGGCGAAGCCTCGGCGGTTGAGAAAGAGGAGTGTCTGTCCGCCAGCCTCAAGGTTTCTCGCCATTGCCTTGACAAGTTCCGGCGATAACGACTCGCTCTTCCTGCCGCGGATATCGATCAACACCGTCTCAGGCATGGGGAGCTCTCGTACCCGGCAGGGAAGGTGGAGATAGCCGAGGCGGCCGGCATGCGTGGCGTGCCGGGTGGAGATCTGCGGGGTGGCGCTTCCAAGAACAACGCAGGCATTCAACATCTTGCCTCTGACCAGGGCCAGATCACGTGCATTGTAGCGAAATCCCTCAGCCTGCTTGTAGCTCGCCTCGTGCTCTTCGTCCACCACGATTATCCCGATCCTTTCCAGAGGCGCGAATATGGCAGAGCGTGCACCGATGACCATGGTTGCCTCGCCCCGCCTGATCCGGCGCCATTCGTCGAACCGCTCTCCCGGCGTGAGCCCGCTGTGGAGGACTGCGATGCCGCTGCCGAAGCGGCTGCGGAAGCGTCGGACCAACTGCGGGGTTAAGGCAATCTCCGGTACCATGACCAGTGCGGTTCTCCCTTGGGCAAGGGCATGGCTGATGGCCCTGAGATAGACCTCGGTCTTGCCGCTGCCGGTAACCCCATGCAGCAGGAACGGAGAAAACAGACCCCTGTCGAGTGCCAAGGTGAGGCTCTCCACGGCGCAGGCCTGGTCGGCTGTCAGTTCAGGCAGGTTATCGCGGGTGACTACCTCCTCGCGGAACGGGTCTCGGTAGACCTCACGTTCATCCCCTTCGATCCAGCCAGCTTGTATAAGCTCTCTGAGTCCTGCTGCATCTATTCCCGTCTCTTTCCTGAGCAACGCAGCAGGCGATTCGCCCAGTTCCCGCAGTAGATCGACAGTTGCGATTTTACGGCCTCGCAGAGGCCTTCCGTCAGTCGGAGTCTCAATCGGTCGAAAGAACGTCTCACGCTTTATCTTACGACCTCCGGTCAACACCTCTTCATTTACAACGGTTCCGTCCTCGAGTACTGCCTGGCGCTTCTTCCCGACTATGTTTATCCCTGCCGGCAGTGCTGCCTTGATTACCTCGCCCAGCGGATGCAGATAGTAACCTGCTCCCCAGCGGAAGAACTCCAGTTCTTCTTTTGTGAATAACGGCTCCGGATCGAGCAGGGAGAGAACCTCCTTCAGTTCTCCTGTAGGATGCTTGTTGAATCCGATGACATAGGCGGTCAAGGTACGGCGGCCGAATGGAACCAGAACCCGCATGCCGATCTGTACTGGACCGAGTGTGGAAGGGAAAAAATAGGTGTAGGCGGTGTCGAGTGGGAGCGGGACAACGACGTCGATAATGGTTTGGTGAAGGTCTGACATGGTGGATATAATGCCCGAAATGAGGAAGACTGGGAAGGGAGAAAAGGAAGTTTCGCAACATAGCCAAAACCTCCGAGGTTTTTAAGCAGGCCCGCATTTGGGTCATTTAGGCCCGTATTTGGGTCAACCTCGGAGGTTTCTTGAAAAAATGGATCAGGCAGTTGTCAGAATTTCATCTGCTATTGCTTTTCCGAGCGCCTCGCACTGCTGAAGCATCTCGGGACGAGGCGTGAACGGGGAGCGTACAAAAGGAACAGGGAGCTTGAAGTTCAGCCCTTTCAGACGATCCTCCACCATCTTGCATGCCTCACCGCTCCATCCATAGCTGCCGAAGGTCGCACCGATATTGGTTCTGAGTTTAACGGACGAAAGGTAGGTGAGCACGTCCCACATCGGCTTTGGGATGTCGCGGTTGATCGTCGGGGTTCCGAAGATCAGGGCGTCGGACTCTTCCATGTGGTCGCGAATCTCGCTCGCCGAAAGGTGAATGATGTGATAGCAGGCAACTTCAAGCCCCTCCTGGGATGCACCCTTGGCCACTGCATGTGCCATCTTTTCGGTGTTTCCGTGGGGTGAAAGGTAAAAGATCGCAACCTTTTTGGGGCCTGCCACCGGTCTGGCCCACTCCTTATAGAAGCCTATGTAGCGTGCAGGATCGGTCCGGATAACCGGCCCATGGCTCGGACAGATCATCTCGATCCGCTCTCCTTCGATCTTCTGGATAGCAGACAGTACCTTGTCCTTGAAGGGGCGGATGAGACAGTCAAAGTAGAAGTGCATGTCCTTGGAGTAGTCCGGAACTTCGTCGTTGAAGAGGGCATCGCCGCAAAAGTGAGCGCCGAAGGCATCACAGGTGAAAAGGATTCCGTCCTGTTCCAGAAGGGTGAACATGGTATCCGGCCAGTGAAGATACGGTGCGTTGACGAAACGGAGCGTACGCCCTCCAAGGTCGATGGTGTCGCCGTCTTTCACTACCTGAGAGGGGAAGTCAGTATGGATCAGATTGCCGAGAAAGGTTCGGGCGGCCTGGGTCGAGATGACCGTGGCGTTGGGACACTGAGTGAGCATAAAGGCGAGAGAACCGGAGTGGTCGGGCTCGGTGTGGTTGATGACGATGTAGTCGACCTTTGCAGGGTCTACCAACGACTTCACCTTGGAAAGGAATTCATCGGCGCGCTTCTCCTTTACGGTGTCGATAATGGCTATTTTGTTTTGCCCCTGCACCAGGTAGGAGTTGTAGGTGGTGCCGCGCTCGGTAGGGAAGAGGTCGTCGAAAATGCGCAGGTCAGGGTCGATGGAGCCGATCCAGTTGACCCCTGGTTTAAGTTCAATGATATTGTTCATGGCCGCTCCTTTTATGTGTGGACAGACAATAGGACAAAAAATACCAAATTAGTCCGTTACTGGCAAGTGGTAAATTATTTCTACAAAAGATCAGCTATCTGCGGAGGAATGAGTTCAAAAAGGCCCTTATTCGAATTCGATGATTGTTCCTTTTACCCTGCCAATAATACTGACGAGTAGGGCCATCTCGTCCGCTTCCTCCCCTTCGACAAGCCTGATGTGAGTGATGTCTGCCGGTACCTGGGCAAAAGTAGGATCAACTGCCAACCAACCTTTGGAGTAACTCTCTGCCCAGCTGTGATAGAGAAATCCCTTCCCCGGGGCATAGACCAGCCCTGAGACGACTCTGCTCGGAATGCCTGCGGCCCTTGCCAAGGCTACATAGAGCCGGGCATGGGACTGGCAGTTACCCTTGCGGAGCTGCAGCGCCTCCAGGGCTGATTGGCTGTCAAGCACCGTATCCTCAAGGTGGTCAGCGACCCAGCGAACGAGGCGGGCCACGGAATCATCCAAGCTGTCGCTTCCGGTGAGGATCTCCTTCTGACGGGCGATGATGTCAGAATGGGTCGAATTTATGCGGGGTGTCGCTGACAGATAACAGCCAAGATCAGAGGCTGAAAGGGGGGAGTCAGACGGTTTGCGGAGCGGGGCTGCGAGGGTGAAACGAACCCGGTCCGGCACCGGACGGGTCGCTGTCTGGCCGGGCCCTTCAGGAAGCGAATGTGCAGAGGGGTATCCGGTGAGTTCGAGGACAAGTCGGCGAAGGCTGGCTGGGTTGGCTATCTCCCGGTCAACCCTTACCAGGCTGAAGTCGAGGACAAGATCGCGCTTGGCTACGACATCAGCCAGAAGCAGTCGGCTAGCCTGGTCGGCACTCTCGGCCTTGTTGACGATCAGCCCGTCTCGGACCGATTCCTCAAGCGTGTTTCCGGACTTGTCCAACCAGATATCGTTGTCAACGAATGTGTAGAGATCGTTCTGAATATGGAGGGCTTCCACTCCGTTCCGTGTCTCGATGCCGATTGCTTTGATCGATACATCTTTGACCTTTACCGCTTCGATATCGAGTATCTGCAGCTTATATTTCCGGCCTTTTGCAAAACCCTGAACAAGGGGGTAAAGGTTCGCCACCGGTGACGGGTAGACTGGTCCCTTGATCTTGAGGGTTTTCTCGCTTTTTCCCCCTTTGGTTTCAACAGAGAGTTTGATCGAGCGAGCACTCACCGTGCCGATTACGTTCAACGGACTCTTGTCGATCACCTGTTCCACTGCAAATGAGCGAAGCGAAAGGTCACGGTTTACGTCGTAGCGTTCAAAGGCTGTAGCTTCGCGCGTAAAGCCCAGCACCAGCAATTTAGCGCTTCCCTCTGCAGTAATCCGATAGCCATCGGCTGTGGGAATGACGGTTACATGGGAAAAACCGACGCGCTCGCCGTTCATGGAGAGGCTGAACCATCGTTCGCCCAAGGGGGGTGCAGTGAGCGGCGACAGGGGCGATGCGCAAAACGCTGGCGGAGCGAACAGGTGTATCGCAAGGCAGAGCAGGATAATAAGATAAACAGCTGGGGGTTTATTGTGCGGATTACTCTGTAAAAATTGGTTCATTTACTGTTTCTGGACGTTTCTCAGGCTGGCTTGCCAGTTTACACTGGTTTTCCGGTGATGATGCCTGGTCAGAGGGGTTGTACGGCTCACCTTTTTTCAGGGTTGCAAGCAGCAGCATAAATTCCTGTTGCGAGCCGGGAGAGAGTTTCCGGAAATCGGCCAGCAGTTGGCGTTCTTGAATGGATAGTTCCACGGCCACCCCCTTATTCTTTTCCTCCTTATATCACAGCCTGTCGCTTCAGGCAATCAGATGACGATGTCTG
>JAYSLX010000212.1:0-3820 GCA_043725245.1 Geobacteraceae bacterium
CAGGTACTTTTTCGCCCGTTCATGGCTTGGGTGGCTTTCCAGTCCTGGATAGTTGACCCAGCTAACGGCAGGGTGGTTCTGAAGGAATCTTGCCACGGCCAGTGCATTGTCGCTGTGGCGTTGCATTCTGAGGGGGAGGGTCTGCAAGCCCTGGTTGAACATGAACGAGTTCATGGGGGCAGGGGTGACGCCAAGATCGCGCATCAGCTGAACCCGGGCCTTGACAATGTAGGCGGCCGGGCCGAAGGTCTTGACATACTGAAGACCGTGATAGCTGGAATCCGGTTCGGTAAGTTCTGGGAAGTTTCCGTTTTCCCAGTTGAAGTTGCCTCCATCTACTATCACGCCTCCCACGCTCGTCGCGTGGCCGTCTATGTACTTGGTTGTCGAGTGGACGATTATGTTTGCTCCGAAATCGAAGGGACGGCAGAGGTAAGGTGTGGCAAAGGTGCTGTCGATGATGAGAGGCACCTTTTTCTCTTGGGCAATCTGGCTGAACTTCTCGAAGTCAAGGACGTTGAGGCCGGGGTTTCCGATGGTCTCGGCGAAGAGGGCGCGGGTGTTTGGTCGAAAGGCTTTAAGTATCTCCGATGCCGGCGCCTCGGGATCTACAAAGGTTACTTCGATCCCCATCTTGGGAAGGGTTGAGGAAAAGAGGTTGTAGGTTCCACCGTAGAGGGTGCTGGCAGTAATGAAATGCTGGCCGGCCTGGCAGATATTGAAGATGGAGAGGGTGGTTGCTGCCTGGCCTGATGAGGTTGCCAGGGAAGCGACTCCACCCTCCATCATGGCTATCTTCTGTTCAAAGGCGTCAGTGGTGGGATTGCCGAGACGTGTATAGAAGTGGCCGGCCACTTCGAGATCGAACAGCTTTGCAACGTAGTCAGCACTGTCGTACTTGAAGGTGGTGCTCTGGCAAATGGTTACCACTCGAGGATCACCCGGCTTGGGGTCGTACCCCCCCTGGATGGCCTGGGTCTCTATCTTCCAATTTTTGCTCATAGGTTGATCCCTCCTTTGCGGAATGGGTTATTGGTCACAAAAAGCACATATACTAACAGAAAGGATCTGCAAGTGGAACAGTGAATATGGGGATTCGTTTTGCAGAAGTCTGTATTCGGGGTATACTGAATCGGGAGGTACCGTATGCTGGATCAGAATGAAATCAAGGAAATGCTGATGAGCGGCGAGTATGATGCGGCTATCGCCCTCTGCCGTGATGAGATTGAAAGCGAACCTGGCAATTCGGAACATTATCTTTTACTCGGGCGGGTGCTCGTTGCATACGGGGATAAGAGGGGTGCTATTCGTGCCTTCCGCGACGGCCTGCTTTTTGAGAATAACCCCAAGATCCGTGAGGAACTGAACCGGCTTGGCTGGCGTGATCTCCCCGTTATTAAGGGGTTGGGACGGGACCATTGGCTTAACCGCAAGCTTGGCAGGCTGTTTATGGCTTTAAGATTGAGGTGATGGACCGTGACTTTCCATGCCATCGGGCTATAAAGCTCCGGTTTTACTTGAATCGGAAAATGAACTTGGTGCCGATAACCTCTTCTGCAGAGGTTACGCCTGGCTGGAGTGGGCCTTTGAGACGGTTCTGGTCGTAGTAGAGGTTAAGGTTGATCTGCTGTCCAATCTGGAGTCCCATTTCACCGGTCAAGGTGATGCTGTTCGGTGAGAGTCGCAGGAGTTCGTAGTCGTGGCGTCCGGTTGTAGGATGAAGGGCCGGCCCCCCCGGCATACGACCGGTTGCGATCTCATAGTTGTAAATGGGGAGCTTTGATGCAATGCCGAGATAGAAGCTCTCAAAGAAATTTACTTTGCCGCCTGCCTGGGCATGGACCCTGTGAATGACATCGTCATAGCCGCTACCGATCTCACTCTGGTGCATAACGTGGCTGATCCCGAATTTCGGTTCGATCAAGAGTTCGCTTGCCGGTTTCAGGCCAATTCCGACGGAGGTAAGAAGTCTGTCCGGCTCCAGCCTGCGACCTAATACGGAGGAACTCTCTGATCCTTTCGGGAAGATTCCTTCTTCCGCAGCCAAGAAATTTTGGTGATCTGCAAGGAACAGAATTAAAGCCCATGCTGTAATGAATGCAACGTGTCTCATGTCATAATCCTGTCTCTTTTATAATATATCACGAAATCACCTGGCAAGATAACAGCGGTTTTTTGACCAACGTCAAGGAGCAGGCCGAGGTTTAAGAGTAGATTTCTCACAGGTAGGGATTATTCGGTTTCCACATGGCGTAAAGATTAGAAAAACCATCCGTAGATCAAAACAGAGATAAGGAGGAACAAATTATGGGTATGTTCTGTAACCAATGTGAGCAGGCAGCAAACAGTGTGGGTTGCAACATTTCAGGTGTCTGCGGCAAGAAACCCGATGTGGCAGCTCTTCAGGATCTGCTTCTTTATGCATTGAAAGGGGTTGCCCTTTACGCAACAAAGGCCAGGGAGTTAGGGGCCAAAGACGCGGAGATCGATCGTTTCGTGGTGGAAGGGCTCTTCACCACTGTTACCAATGTTGACTTTGACCCCGCTCGGATTGAAAAGGATATCCGCAAGGCCGCCCAGGTCCGCAGTCAGGCCAAGTCGCTTTATTCCCAGGCATGTGCAGGCAAAGGGACAGCCCCGGTGGCGATAACCGCGCCACAGGCAAGCTGGACACCTGCTTCAGACCAGGCCGGGCTGATCCGCCAGGGTGAGGAGCATGGTCTGAACACCCTCCACGTTAATGAAGACATCCGCTCGGTGATAGAGATCCTCACTTTCGGCTTGAAGGGGATGGCCGCCTACATGGACCACGCCCTGACTCTGGGCAAGAGCGACGAGGATGTCCTGGCTTTCTTCCACAAGGCCCTTGCTGCCACCACCGACCAGAACCTCGGCCTGATTGATTTTGTGGGCTTAAGCATGGAGTGCGGCAAGCAGAACCTGCGCGCAATGGAGATCCTCAACCAGGGGCATGTGGATTCCTATGGTCATCCTGTACCCACGTCGGTTCAACTGGGAACTAAAGCCGGCAAGGCGATCCTTGTTTCCGGCCACGATCTTAAGATGCTGGAGGAACTCCTCAAGCAGACCGATGGCAAAGGGATTAATGTATACACCCACGGCGAGATGCTGCCTGCCCATGCCTACCCTGGTCTCAAGAAGTACACGCACCTGGCCGGCAATTTTGGCGGAGCCTGGCAGGATCAGGCCAAGGAATTCGCCAATTTCCCAGGGGCCATCATCTTTAACACCAACTGCATCCAGCGGCCTGCTGATTCATACAAGGATCGTCTCTTCACTTGGGGGCTTGTGGCATGGCCCGACGTTACCCATATCGACGGCTGGGACTTCTCTGCGGTAATCGGCAAGGCCCAGGGGCTACCCGGATTTCCGGATAACCCTGGTCAGGAGATCCTCACCGGTTTCGGTCACAACGCCGTGCTTGGCGTGGCCGACAAGGTTGTCGCGGCTGTAAAGGCTGGAGCGGTGAAGCACTTCTTCCTCATCGGCGGCTGCGACGGTGCCAAACCGGGGCGTAACTATTACACCGAGTTTGCCGAAAAGGTCCCTAAAGACTGCATTATCCTGACGCTCGCCTGCGGCAAGTACCGGTTCAATAAGCTCGAGTTCGGCGATATTGGCGGCATACCGCGTCTGCTGGACGTGGGGCAGTGCAATGATGCCTACTCGGCGGTCCAGATTGCAGTTGCTCTGGCCAGTGCATTCAATTGCGGGGTAAATGACTTGCCTCTCTCCTTCATCCTTTCCTGGTACGAGCAGAAGGCCGTGGTCATCCTCCTGTCACTGCTGCATCTCGGCA
>JAYSLX010000213.1:0-8708 GCA_043725245.1 Geobacteraceae bacterium
GACGCACCACTGATGGTGTCAGCAGCAGGCAGTTAATCGGGTGATTGCATCGGCATTTTCCGTACGCCAGGCTTCACATTCTTCGTGACGCAATATCTCTGTAAGACGCTCTTCAAGAGTTCGGGAAAGGTTTATTTTGCGCTCACGTGCACGACGTAACAGGTCACTGTTGATGCTCAGGTTGGTGGATTTTTTTTGCGGCGGTGGCTGTAAAGCGGCGGATCTCATACGCACTCCTAATGTATGTATTTTATGCGCATATAGTACCGTGCTGAAGTTTTGAAGTAAATGAATAATTTACGATAAAAGGGATAACATCATGAAAACTGTTCTCGTCTCACTGGTAAGCGACCAGACGATTCCGAACATTCTGGCGATTCACCATTTCAGTCCGGATGAGCTGTTGTTTATCACTACTGAAAAAATGGAAAAAAAGCATAAAACCGGTTCGATTGTGGAAACGCTGCGGCAGCTCGGATTTGCTTATGCTGAAAACAGTGTTCAGAAGCTATTGGTGAAAGAAGATTCTATCCTTGATTGTCACCGAAAGATTGAAGAATGGATGACCGGCAGAGAGGACGGAGAGTTCATCGTCAACTTCACCTGCGGCACAAAAATCATGTCGATTGCTGCGTATGAATTTTTCAAGGACTACGGCAGCAGGATGATTTATATTCCGATTCCTAAAAACGAGTATATTATTCCCTTTCCCAAGAAATCTTCTACCCATCCGGAGCCGCTTCCTTTGCGGCTTTCCGTTCCTCAATACCTTGCAGCATACGGCCTTAAAGTTACAAATAGTGCCAAGCTCCCGGAATACGAGCGAGAAGCATCAGCAAGAAGTAATATCTCCGCCTTTGTAGTCAGCAACTATGAACGACTGAAACCACTTTTGGGTTTTTTGGGCGAGAGGCTACGCAAATACCGGGACGATAAAGAATATAATTTCTGCATCGGTTTCGAGGAGGCTACGGATGAAGAGCAAGCTTTTTTTTCACTGATGGATATCAAGTATGATGGCGACAACATCAGTAAAAAGCTGGCCCGGTCCGAGGTTGGTTTTCTGACTGGAGGCTGGCTTGAGGAATTTTGCCTTAACGAGATACAGAAGGTTCAGGGAATCAATGATGTAGTAATTGGGCTCAAACTGATGAACAAGCAAGGTAGCGACAACGAATTTGACGTCATGTTTACAAAAGACAACTCGCTGTTTGTTGTCGAATGCAAGTCGTTGGACCAGAATGACGACAAGAAAACAGATGCACTTTATAAAATCGGCGCATTACAAAAAGAGTTCGGTCTGAGAGTCGAAAGTTTCCTGGTTACGACATCCCCCCATGTGTTGAAGGATGGAAAACTCAGGCCTGCGGTGAGATCACGCGCTGAGCAGTTCAACACGACGGTAGTACTTCAGAATGAATTACCGAAGCTGGCCGAGAAGATCAATGAAAGGATACATTGTACACATGGCTGAACAGATAACCATAGACGTTGAAACCCTCTATACGGAAACCGGTGCGGCCAAGCTCGTGCGGTTGCCGGAATACGAGCAGAAGGTGAAAGAGCTTGCAGGTGTGGGGAACGAGATTACTCTTACCGGCCAGGGACCGGTCTGGCTTTACCTGCGCCTTGCCCATGCCCTGCACGGCAAGGCGGTCAAACTCTCCTACAACAGCCCGGTAACTGGCGATGTGCTCATTTTTGACCACTCGCCTTATTAGTTGATCCTGCTCTTTGAAAACTGCAACATTGCAGTTATGGAAACTCCTCCTCTGTCTGGAATATGCTGCTGTCAGAGGAGGAAGTGACCATGACTGTCTACGTAATAACCCAAGGTTCCCGCATAATCCGCGAGGGGAGGCATCTTCTGGTAAAGCTGGGAGACGCTACTTATCACACGCTCTTCACCTATCGCCTTAGTCAGCTTGTGCTTGCCGGGAACATAGCCGTAACACCACCTGCAATGAAGCTACTGCTGAGGGAGGGGATAGACACTGTTTTTCTGAGGTTGGATGGCCGCTATCAGGGGCGGTTGGCGCTGGTAGAGCCGAAGAACGTTTTTCTCCGTAAACGACAGTTTCTGCTGACCGATGATGAGAAATTCTGTCTTTCAGTATCGAAACGTATGCTCTCCGGCAAGCTCCTGAACATGCTGACGGTTGTGCAGCGGATTCAGCGTACCCGCTCCGGCGTTATGTCCGGCGATCCGGTCGGTGAGATAAGAAGGATGGCGAACCGCATTGAGACGGCTAAATCGCTCGATGAGCTGCGCGGACTGGAGGGGCAGGCTGCAACATCTTATTTCCCTGCCCTCCGATTTGGTTTGACAGATTCGATGGGTTTTGAAAAACGGGTGAGACGGCCTCCAACCGACCCGGTCAACTCGGTTCTGTCGCTTTTGTATACTTTCATCATAAACCGTGCATACGCAGCGGTTCGGATTGCCGGGCTGGACCCATATCCCGGAGTCCTGCATTCGCTCGACTATGGGCGATTCTCCCTGCCGCTTGATCTGGTTGAAGAGTTTCGTCCTATTATCGCTGATACCCTCACCCTGTCGCTTTTCAATCTCGGGGTGCTGAAACAGGATGATTTCTATACCTTCACACCGCCGCAGCTCGAGGAGATCGACAGGAGTGATGATATTATCGACACAGCCGTCAATGACGGCATCGGCAGAATGAACCTGTCACAGGACGAAGACGCTTTTGACATGCCGTCACAGCGTATGGAGGAGGATTACCATGTTGATGAGGCACTGACGGGGAAGCCTTCGGTAAAGTTGCATTCGGACGCATTCGGCAAAGTGGTAAAGGCTTTCGAGAAGAAGATCGGGACTGAATTCTATCATCCTGTGGCCGAAAAAAAGATGACCTATGGCGAGGCGATGACCTTTCAGGCAAGGCTGTACCGCAAGGTGGTAGAAGGCGAGGCTGCCGAATATCATCCGTTGCTGCTGAAATAATGGGGCGTGCGACATGATGGTTATGCTTTCATACGACATTTCGGATAACAAAACCCGGTCAAAATTTCACCGGTTTCTGAAAGAGTTCGGGATAAACAGCCAGAAGTCAGTATTCGAATGCCTGCTGGACCATGAGGGGATAGTCAGGATCGTTGCGCATGCCAAACGGATAATCAATCCAGAGACTGATTCGGTAAGGATTTACCGTATCTGTTCTCGATGCTGCAATAAGGTGTTTCTCTCAGGGCAGGGGATGAAGATTACGCAACTGGATTACAGGTTAATCTGAGGTAATAACATGCCTGCGAACATGGTGATTGCATATGATATTGCTGATCCTAAACGGCTAAGCCGAATAGCCCGGATCATGAAGGATTACGGGATGAGGGTGCAGAAGTCAATTTTCATTGCGGATATTGATTCGATCCAGTTTACCCGGATGCGTTACCGAGCTGAAAAGGTGATGGATCTGAAGGATGATGCCGTAAAATATTTCCCGCTGTGCGACGATGTTCTGATACTCTCATTGCTATAGGGCGTGCGGCTTTTGAGTACGAGGACAAGCCGTTTCTGATTATCTGAAGTTCCGCGAACCTGTTGCGGATTTTGACTGTTGTTGGCAAGAGTTTGAAACTACAAGGTTTTTGAAGTTCTTGAGCAAACAGGTGTGCGGAAGCTGTAACTGGCTGTATAAACTCTATATTTAAGGAGGTGAGAAATAGTGTGTATTAATCTGCAGGGTATCCGGCAAGAGGTCTGCGGAAACTGCATTGCAACCTGTGGAAAGCACAGGGTAAAAAGGAGGTGCTGAAGGAATTGACCTGATTTACGAAGGGATTGAGACTTTTTCGGGTACTTTGGTGTTGAGGTTATTCATGCTCGTGAAGGAATTGACCTGATTTACGAAGGGATTGAGACCGAGTTCCGGCGCGTTAATCTTCTCCTGAGTCAGCGAGAAGGAATTGACCTGATTTACGAAGGGATTGAGACGAAGTCAGCGAGCGGGTCAATCGGCGGTTTCCGGTCAATAGAAGGAATTGACCTGATTTACGAAGGGATTGAGACCTTTTCATTAACAGGCGCTTTGGGGCTGATTTTGTTCTCAGGAAGGAATTGACCTGATTTACGAAGGGATTGAGACTGCATGTCAGAGTAATTCTGATACACGTCGGACAGGGCACGAGCCGACGGAAATTCATTTCTTGAAGCTTTCGGGGATGACAATCATTTTGTAATAGCATATTATCTGCGTTTCTCGTTTCACGGAGTATTTATGACCACCGATGGGAAAAGACAGTTCTGTGCAGTTTGTGCCTGGCGAGAGAACTGTGCTAAAAAGTTCTGTGTTGCGGATGGAGGTGCGCATTGCCCCGATTTCTGTCGCGATGTATCCTTGAAAGACCCTGACGAACCAAAGGGTGAAGACGTAGCGAAAAAGTCCGAAGGGAAGGGTGAATGAAAGGACGTATCGTTGAACTGATCCGTTCAGCTCTGGCCGACTGCCAGGCTGACGGTACCCTCGCCATTGCAGATGCGCCGGTGTTTGCCGTAGAAAAGCCCAGCCAGGCAGAGCACGGTGATTTTGCCACCAATATAGCCATGCTTCTGGCAAAGCCAGAAAGAAAGGCGCCTCGATCCATTGCTGAGATCCTTGTAGCAAGGCTCAGTTTGCAGACCGACCTCATCAGCCGTGTCGAGATTGCCGGCCCTGGATTTATTAATTTCTTTATCAGTCGTGAGGCTTGGCAGCGATCGCTCCTGGAGATCGAGGCAGCCGGAGACCGGTATGGACGTAGCAGTGTCGGACAGGGTAAGAAGGTGCAGGTAGAGTTTGTCAGTGCAAACCCGACAGGGCCTCTTCACATAGGTCATGGCCGTGGAGCGGCCTTGGGCGATACAATCTGCCGTCTTCTGAATGCCGCTGGATGGGCCGTGACACGAGAATTTTATTATAACGATGCCGGGCAGCAGATCGCAAATCTGGCACTTTCGGTACAGGCTCGCTGTCTTGGTGTTGAACCGGGTGACCTTGGCTGGCCTCTGGACGGTTACCAGGGTGATTACATTCGAGAGGTTGCATGTTCGTATCTTGAAGGTGCCACAGTTCATGCTGACGACCGGCATGTTACCGCCGTTGGTGACCCGAACGATCTGGACGCCATCCAACGCTTTGCGGTTGCGTATCTCCGCAGAGAGCAGGACCAGGATCTCACTGCGTTCGATGTCAACTTTGACGTCTATTCACTTGAATCGGATCTCTACTCAGACGGTCGCGTGGATGCCGTTGTACGGCGTCTGCAGGAAAATGGCCATACCTACGAGCAGGACGGTGCACTCTGGCTCCGGACCACCGTTTTTGGAGACGACAAGGACCGTGTGATGCGGAAGGCCGATGGCGGCTATACCTACTTTGTCCCTGATGTTGCATATCACCTGGGTAAATGGGAACGTGGGTATACTCGCGTCGTCAATGAGCAAGGGGCAGACCATCACAGCACCATCACCCGTGTCCGTGCCGGTCTCCAGGCGCTTAATGCCGGCATTCCTCAGGGATGGCCCGAATATGTGCTCCACCAGATGGTGACTGTCATGAGAGGCGGTGAAGAGGTGAAGATCTCAAAACGCGCCGGCAGCTACGTTACCTTGCGCGACCTGATCGACGAGGTGGGGCGTGACGCCACCAGATTCTTCTTTGTGATGCGCCGGCCTGATTCCCAGCTTGTCTTTGATATAGATCTGGCCAAGCAGCAGTCCCTTGATAACCCGGTCTACTATGTTCAGTACGCCCATGCCCGTGTTTGCAGCATCTTTGACATGGCCGCACAGAAGGGGATAGTCCCTGATTTCAAGAACTGTCATCTGGAACGGCTGGACAGCGACGAAGAGTCGGGTATTATCAGAACTCTGGTATCTTTTCCCGAGGTGGTTGAAGGGAGTGCTCTTGCTTTTGAACCACACCGGATCATCTACTATTTGCAGGAACTTGCAGGGCAGTTTCACAGCTACTACAACCGGAACCGGGTTGTTACCGAAGACCAGGATCTGACTATTGCACGTCTCTTCCTTCTCAGGTGCATTGCATTGACAATAAAGAATGCACTGAGTTTAATGGGTGTTTCTGCTCCTGAACGAATGTAGGGCAGGCGTTTTCATGGCAATGGATTATCGTGAACCTCGTTTCGTCAACAAGAACAAACCACGCCGACGACCATTTGGGCTTTATGCCCTTGCGCTTGCTGCATCGGTCATGGTTGTCTATGGCCTTGGGGTTGCCAGCGGTTGGTTTGCCTGCCTGTACAAGATAAGCAAGGCCCCCCCTGCGCAGCAGACCTCAGTATTAGCTGCAGTCCCGGCTTCTCAGGGAACCGGCACGCCAGGGCCTCTTCCCGCAGCACCTCTTAACAAGGGTGGGGCGATCCCTCTCACCTTTTATGAAACACTCCCCAAGGGTGGGACGGGAGTAATCGGAAGCGGCATCAATCCAAAGCGGCTTGAACAGCAACCAACCGCTGCATCTGTGCAGCCCGCTCCGGTTAAACCTCCAGCTGTAACCCAGCAGTCAGGACAGTCGATAAAACCCCCAGCGTCGCAGCCGACCGTACAGGTCAAGACGCCGCCACCACAGACGGCAGTCGTGCCCACTCCACCCCCCTCGCCTCCATCGAGGGTTCCTGTTTCCGAAAGGCCTGCTGCTCAGCGGCCGCTTGAACCGGACAGACGTTATACCGTGCAGGTTGCCTCAATCAAAGAGAGGGTCGACGCTGATGCTCTTCGTGACAAACTTGCAGCAAAAGGGTTCAACCCCTCGATAGTTGAGGTAAGTATTCCTGGTAAAGGATTAGTGTACAGAGTTCGTGCCGGACGCCATCTCAAGCAGCAAGAGGCTCAAAATCTGGCAGATCGTCTTGGCTCCGGATCAATTGTTACCCCGGAATAATTTAACCCACGCCACTTTAAGGCCCAAATTGCCAGAAGAACAACCTTACAACCCATTGCATGGGATTAACCTGGAAATGATCCTGGCCGATCTCGTTGATTGTTATGGATGGGAAGAACTCGGAAGAAGAATCGATATCAGGTGTTTCAATAACAACCCTTCAATGAAATCCAGCTTAAAATTCTTGAGAAGAACCCCTTGGGCAAGGGATAAGGTAGAATCTCTCTATCTTTACCTTAAATTTTTCAATAACCAGTAACCACAATTATTCAAAAGTGTAGAAAACAAGCTATAGTACAAATAGGTAAGCCTGAGAAACTGGAATTGAAGAGATTGTAGAAACCAAGAAAATCTGCTTCGTATACTCATTGACCATGTGTGGACGCTTTACCCTACGCCGACCTTCAGAACAACTTGCAGCAATCTTCGTAATACCTGTAACTATCGATATTTCTCAAATAATATACGTTATACAATGTGTAATTGATGCTAGAAGAAAATATATTATGGTGCAATTACCAGTTACGCATTAAATATAGCTGACTTGTGGAGCTTATGATGAGGCGTTATATAGAAACATTCAAACTTAAGTCTATTTATTGTCTAATTATATTATTTATAACTGCTCTTATTACTCGTCTATTACATCTCTATGAGATATATAATATTGAGCCATACTATAAAAATCTTTATCTAGATGCTTTATCATATGACCAATGGGGACTTAAAATAGCTAAAGGGCTTATTATTGGTAATGATATATTTTACCAGGACCCGCTTTACCCATATTTACTAGGATTAACATATTTTGTATTTGGACATGACTTAACAGTTGTAATTATTATCCAGTGTATATTCGGAGCTTTATCATCAGTACTAGTCTATCTTATTGGTAAAAAACTATTTAATAATTCTGTCGGTATTATAGCTTTTGTATTATGGGCATTTTACCCCATTATTATATTTTACGAAGCCACTATACAAAAAGAAGGCATATCTGTTTTTATAACATTATTAGCTATATATCTGTTACTTGTTGCAACTGATAAGCAATCTAATAAATATTATCTATTATGCGGTATATGTTTTGGGTTGTCAGTATTAACAAGAGGTAATATATTGCTGATATTGCCATTCATATTTGCTAGTATTGCATATAAACTAAAGAGTAAATCGATATACGCAATAACTATTATATTAATTGGACTAATAATTGTTTTATTTCCAGTAGCATTGAGAAACAAAATAATTTGCAATGAGTTTGTTTTGACGACATCACAAGCCGGAGCATCATTTTATATAGGAAATAACTCTGAGGCACTAGGGTCACTATGGCCAGCTCCAAAGTTTTTACGGACAAATCCTAAGTATGAACGAACTGATTTTGAAGCTGAAGCAAAACGGATGACCGGTAATAATATGACAAGTTCGGAGGTTTCTCGATTTTGGTTTAACCAAGGTGTCAAATTTATTTTAAATAATCCGCTTAAATATTTATCTTTACAGCTAAATAAACTAAATTTAATTATAAATAATAATGAGATCAATGATAATTACAATTATAATTATTATTATAGATTATCACCAATATTAAAATATTCACCAGTATCATATTGTCTCATTATATCTTTAGGTATATTCGGTATGGTTATATCATTGGCAAACTGGAGACACCTTATTATAATATATACTTATATAATGACTTACATCTTATCATTATTATTTATAATTAAATTTAGTTTATTTAGCTGTAAAGATAAATATTTAAGCGGATTATTTAAAATAAATTTGACACCTTGGTTAAAC
>JAYSLX010000214.1:0-19807 GCA_043725245.1 Geobacteraceae bacterium
CGCTGAAGGGCGCGTCGACTTCCGCGAACTGGTGAAAGACCTTGCCCACCAGTTTCACACCCGGATTGAGATGCGCCAGATCGGGGTACGTGACGAGGCCAAGATGGTCGGCGGCATAGGCATCTGCGGTCGGGAACTCTGCTGCTCAACCTTCCTGAGGGACTTCGCACCGGTCTCGGTGAAGATGGCTAAGGAGCAGAACCTGGCACTGAACCCCACCAAGATCTCCGGCCAGTGCGGTCGGCTCCTCTGTTGTCTGGGGTACGAGTTCGAAACCTACTGCAGCCTGAGACAGGGGCTCCCCAAGTGCGGCAAGCGTGTACAGTGCGGCTGCCATGAGGGAGAGGTGATCAAACTCGACATCCTCAACTCATCCTTTACTCTCAAGACCGACGATGGCAGCCAAGTCGTGATCTGCAAGGACGAACTCCCACCGGATTCAATCATCGAGCGGCCCAAGAAGCCTTCAAAAGAACAGGAAAAGGGTAAACCGGACCAGAAGCAGGAGGCTGCAGCTGCCACAAAACCGCGCAGGGACAAGCGGAAGGAACGGGACAAGGAAAAAGACAAGGGCAGCAGGGAGAAGCCATGAAACCAACCTTTTACGTGACCACACCGATCTATTACGTCAACGACGTCCCGCATATCGGCCATGCCTACACAACACTGGCGGGAGACGTGATTGCAAGGTACAAGAAACTGAAGGGGTATGACGTCTTCTTCCTTACCGGAAGTGACGAACATGGACAGAAGGTCGAGAAGGCGGCAACTTCCTCGGGCGAAACCCCCCTGGAGCTTGCAGACCGTGTGGTGAAACGCTTTCAGGCCCTCTGGGACAAACTCGATATCTCCTACACAGACTTTATCCGGACCACCCAGGAGCGTCACAAGGAAGGGGTCAGCCATATCTTCACGAAGATCCTGGAGAAAGGTGACATATTCCTTGGCGAATACGAGGACTGGTACTGCACCCCCTGCGAAACCTTCTGGACCGAGACACAACTGATCGATGACAAGTGTCCCGACTGCAATCGACCGGTAGAAAAACTAAAGGAGGAGTCTTATTTCTTCCGGTTAAGCAATTACCAGGAACGGCTCCTGGCACATATTGAGGCTAATCCCGACTTCATCCAGCCCAAATCAAAGAGAAACGAGATCGTCTCTTTTGTCAAGGAAGGGCTGAGAGACCTATCCGTCTCACGTACGAGTTTCAGCTGGGGGATCCCGGTTCCCGGCAACGAGCGGCACGTGATATACGTATGGTTCGATGCTCTCACGAACTATATCACGGCGCTGGGTTACCCCGATGAATCAGGCAACTACGGCAATTACTGGCCGGTCGACGTACATCTCCTGGGCAAGGACATACTCCGTTTTCACTCCGTCTACTGGCCTGCGTTCCTCATGGCGGCCGAACTGCCGCTGCCGAAAAAAGTCTTTGCGCACGGCTGGTGGACAGTAGAGGGGCAGAAGATGAGCAAGTCCCTGCAGAACGTGGTAGAACCAAACCTGCTGATAGACCGCTACGGCGTAGACGCGATCCGTTACTTCCTGCTCCGGGAGGTTCCCTTTGGTCTGGACGGTGATTTCTCGCATTCTGCGCTTGTGCACAGAATCAATTCCGACCTGGCCAATGATCTGGGGAACCTTCTTAACAGGACCACCGCCATGATCGTCAAGTACTTCGAAGGTATCCTGCCGGAGCCCGGTGAGTCTGAGCCAATCGACCAGGCATTCCGAACCCGCTCGGAAGGGATGCTGGCGCAGGTCGACGGGCTCCTTGACGAACTGGCCTTCAGCAAGGCTCTGCAGTCAATCTGGGAGGTGATTTCCGCCGGCAACAAGTACATCGACGAAACCGCCCCCTGGACGCTGGCTAAGGATCCTGCACGTAAAGGACGTCTTGCCACGGTCATGTACTCCCTGGCAGAATCACAGCGGCTTATCTACTTCCTTCTAAGCGCTTTCATGCCTGCAACAGCGGCCAAGGCGCTCAACTTTCTCGGATGGGGTCAGGAGGTGGATGATTCAGGGCTCTCATGGGGGAAAATGGTTGCAGGTACCCGGGTGACGAAGGCAGAACCGCTTTTCCCAAGGATTGAGGATAAAGGCCCGGAATAATAAAAAGTGGGGAGTGGGGATTTCTGGAGACCGGCTCACTACTCCCTGATCCCGATATTGTTTACGGTCCGCATCTCAGCAGGGGAAATCAGGAAGAATACTCTGAACATTATGTACTTGTAGAATTCACTCAAAAGAAGGCGGAAACTACCACCGTGGCTCCACCAGGCAGGAACCAAGTTGCGGCTGTCTACGGGATGGGGATATATTGCGATATCCTTGGGAAGAAATGTTCTAAAGAAGAGCATTGCTCTCTTCATGTGATAGCGCGAGGTGATCAACCTGACGGTAGTTATCTTGTTCCTGAGTATAAGCTCGCGTGAATAGAGGGCATTCTCAAGGGTGTTGCGGGAGACCTTTTCGAGAATCACCCCTTCGGCACTCCGCCGGCCCGGAAGCTCCCGGTAAAGGTCTCCTTTTCGCACAGTCGGGTCGACCCCGATAAACAACAGAGTATCGGCCTTTCCTTCCAGGTAGAGGCGCACCCCCTCATCGACCCGTCCACGCCCACCTGCCAGGACAACAATGGCATCGGTGGTTACGTCACGGCTCTTGAGAGAGTAAGTTTTATAGGCAAAGTCGACAAAGAGGACCGCTGCAACCACCAGACCGATGACCAGCAGCAGCAGAACACCCCTGACGAACGCGAGAAGACGCTTCATTACTCCCCTTCTTCCGTAATCTTCATCAGACACTGAAAAAAATCTTGAACTTCATCGGCCAATCTGCTAGAAAGTAAAGCTTAGTTTCCAAGAGGAGGTTTTATCATGTCCAAGGTATGCGAAATCTGCGGCAAAGGCCCCAGCTTCGGCAATAACGTCAGTCACGCTAACAACAAGACCCGCCGTATGTGGCTCCCGAACCTTCAGAAGCTGAAGGCGATTCAGGACGGAAGCATCAAGAGCATAAAGGTCTGCACCCGATGCATCCGGTCGAACAAGGTTACCAAGGCCCTGTAAAGGCATTCATCAGTCTGCAACGTGATAAAGCCGCGGCGTCAATTCGTCTGCGGCTTTTTTTCGTCATGCGGACTTTGCGGTCATTCAGGATAAATCGCCTTTCAGCCTGCCAGTGCCACAACTTCGATCTCAACCTTTGCCCCGCGCGGTAGCCCCTTCACCTCCACAGTTGACCGTGATGGTGTATCTCCGGTAAAGCAACGCCCGTAAACCTCATTGACAGCAGCAAAATCACCAAGATCGGTAAGGAAGATCGTTGTCTTTACCACGTCGTCGAAACCGAGGTCGATTGAGAACAGAAGCGCGGATATGTTCTCCATGACCTGTTCAGCCTGCTCTGCGCCGCTTTCCCCCTTTATCTCCCCGGTAACAGGATCCAAAGGTATCTGCCCGGAGAAGAAAACAAATCCACCGGCCTTAATCCCTTGGGAGTAGGGTCCGATTGCCTTTGGTGCCTTGTCGGTAGTGATTATCTCTTTCCTCATTCCATCATCCTCCTCAACTTTTCAGCCTTTCAACTTTGGTTACACCTTTGATCTGCATGATGTTTTTCAACACACGATTCAGGTGATCAAGATCGGTTACTTCAATCTCGAAGATATTGATTCCCCGCTTGTCAACAGTGCTCGAGATGGAAGCACTGGAGATATTGGCCTCGCAGTTGGTTATGGCAAGTGAAATGTTGGCCAGGATACCTTTTTCGTCGTGACAGGAGACGCGGATTTTTACCGGCAGTGCAGACCGCTTGTCTCTGTTCCAGGCAACATCGATCCGCCTCTCAGGGTCGCTGTCAAGTGCCAGAGGGCAGTCGGCGGTATGGACCGTCACCCCCCTTCCACGGGTGATGAACCCGATGATGTCATCGCCCGGAACCGGATTGCAGCACTTGCCGAAGCGGACCAGTACATCTTCTACGCCACTTATCTGGATGGCGCTGGAAGACTTCTTGATCAGCTTCTCGATCACCTTTCCGACCCGGCTCTCCTTACGCTCCTGGTGCTGTTCGAGTTTTTCGGCCGGTATGAGCCTCCCGATCAACTGATGGGATGAGAGCTTTCCGTATCCAACTGCCGCCATCAGGTCGTCATCAGCAACGAAACCGAACTCTGCAGCGAGTTTCTTTATCCCCCCTGTCTTCTGCAACTTGCCGAAATTGAGAGAATAGCGGCGAAACTCCTTTTCGCAGATCTCAAGCCCAAGGGTAATGCTCCTTTTGCGCTCTTCGGTCTTGACCCACGCCCGGATCTTGTTACGCGCCCTGGAGCTTTTGACAATCTTGAGCCAATCCTTGCTCGGAGTGTGGTGAGGAGAGGTAACAATCTCAACGATATCACCGGTTTTGAGTTCGTGCTTGAGCGGAACCAGCTTTCCATTGACCTTGGCACCCACACAGCGGTGTCCGACATCGGTGTGGATGCTGTAGGCCAAGTCTATGGGAGTCGAACCCTTTGGAACGCTCTTCACATCTCCCTTGGGAGTGAATACGTAGACCTCCTCGGGAAAGAGTTCCACCTTGACAGTATCCATGAATTCCCGGGAATCCTGCAGTTCCTGCTGCCACTCCAGCAGTTGCCTGAGCCAGTCGAAACGCTTGACCTCCTTCTCATCGTATCCCTTACCCTCCTTGTACTTCCAGTGGGCTGCAATGCCGGCCTCTGCAACACGGTGCATATCGGCAGTCCGGATCTGCACCTCCATCCTCTCACCAAATGGGCCGATCACCGTCGTATGAAGCGACTGGTACATGTTCCCCTTGGGCATGGCGATGTAATCCTTGAAGCGGCCAGGCACAGGTTTCCAGGTGGAATGGATGATCCCGAGGACCTCGTAGCAGTCGCGGATATCCTCCACAAGGACACGCATGGCAATCAGGTCATAGATCTCGTCAATATCGACACTTCGTACCTCCATCTTGCGGTAGATGGAGTAGAGATGCTTGCTACGCCCGGACACGTTCCCCTTGATGCCATGCTCGGCAAGCTTGGCAGCAATCACGGCACGTGCCTTTTCAACATCCGTCTCCCGCTCCTGCTTCTTCTTGGTAACTTTCGACGCCAGATCGTAATAGAGCTGTGGATCGAGATATCGGAACGACAGGTCCTCCAGTTCACCCTTGATCCAGGAGATGCCAAGCCGGTTGGCGATCGGAGCGTAGATATCCAGAGTCTCTTTGGCAATACTCCTCTGCTTCGGCTCGGGCTGGTGCTGAAGGGTCCGCATGTTGTGGAGGCGGTCAGCGAGTTTTACGAGGATCACCCGGATATCGATGGCCATGGCCAGGAGCATCTTCCGGAAATTCTCGGCCTGGCTCTCTTCTTTAGTCTTGAAATGGATCTTGCCGATCTTGGTCACACCATCCACGAGGTTCGACACCTCTTCGCCGAACATATCCTTCAGATGTTCAAGGGTGGTGAGGGTATCCTCCACCGTGTCATGCAAAAGACCGGTAACGACCGTAGCAACGTCGAGCTTCAGATCGGCAAGGATCGCTGCAACTTCCATCGGGTGAATCAGATAAGGCTCGCCGGAGAGTCGGGTCTGCCCCTGATGAACCTTGGCGCAATAGACATACGCCTTACGAACCACATCCAGATCAGCAGACGGGTTGTAGGCAAGAACCTTGTCAAGTATGTCGTTGAGTCTGATCATTGATCCCCAGATAAGGCTAAAGGCAAAAGGCCACGGGCCAAGGGGCCGGTATCATCCCCTTCTGCCTTGAGCCCCTTGCCCTTAGCCCAACATACAAAAAGAGGGCAAGAGCCGTTACATGCTCCTGCCCTCCGAAAATCAGCCCTAACGGATGCGGCGCGTGTTAATCTCGTAACTGACTTTGCCTGCCGCGATCTCCCGTAGCGAGAGGACTACGTTCTTGTTACCGCTCTTGTTTTCTATCAGAGGCCGTGCCCCCTTGTAAAGTTGCTTAACCCGCTTTGATGAAAGCATCACCAGCAGAAACCGGTTATCAACCTGTTCCAGACAATCTTCTACTGTTACGCGTGCCATGTAGTGCTCCTTTTAATAGCTGCTAAATATCAAACATCTCGCCGACCGATTCAAGCACTCGCGCGGTACGACAGCGTTCGGCCAGGATAATCGATTTGAACTCCTCTAGTGCCTCCCCGAAATCGTCGTTGGCGATAATATAGTCGTACCAGCGCGATTCCTTTATCTCTGCAGCGGCATTCGCTATCCGCCTCTCGATCACCGCCTCGCTGTCCGACTTCCGCCGGTCCAGACGCCTGCGAAGTTCCTGGAAGCTGGGAGGGAGGATGAAGATAAAGACCCCTCCGTTGAACCGCTGCTTCAGCTGCTGTGCCCCCTGACAATCGATGTCCAGAATCAGATCAATGTTATTGTTCCTGCACTCCTCAAGGGTTCTGATGGCTGTCCCGTAACTATTACCATGAACCTCGGCCCACTCGACAAACTCGCCTGCTTCAACCATCTTCCGGAACAGGTCCGGACCTATAAAAAAATAATCCCGGCCATGAACCTCTCCGGGGCGGGCCTGTCGAGTTGTGTAGCTGACAGAATGCCGCAACCCCTGAAAAATGTCAATTACTTCCTTGCATAGCGAGGTCTTGCCGGCCCCGGATGGTGCTGAAATTATGAACAGAATCCCTTCGCGCTTCATACTAACCTTTCAGGAGTTGAAAAAGTTGAATGGCTTCTTTCAGAGTTGAATTGTTGAATCGCTTCGCTTGTTGAAATGTATAATTAAGAACCTCAACACCTCAACACCTCAACATTTCAACGCTACTCAATATTCTGAACCTGCTCACGAATCTTCTCCATCTCTGCCTTTAGAGCCACGACATGACTTGCAATACAAGCATCATTGGCTTTAGATCCGATGGTATTCACCTCGCGGTTAAACTCCTGCAGCAGAAAGTCCAGCGTCCGTCCCACCGGATCCCCGGATTTCAAGGCTGCAGAGAACTGCTGCATATGGCTCCTGAATCTTACCAGCTCTTCGGTGATGTCGCAACGGTCGGCCAGAATGGCGATCTCCTGGGCAATGCGTGACTCATCCAGCGTCTGTCCGGCAAGCAGCTGAACAACCCTGTCCTTGAGACGTGCGGACCCTTCGGTAACCACTTCCGGGGCCCGTTCCGCCACTGCGGACATATGCGCCCCTAGAAATTCCAGGCGCTGGTTGATATCGGAAAGGAGAGCTGCCCCTTCCCGTTCACGCATCGACTCAAGGCTGTCGACCGCGCCGTTAACAGCATCCACAAGTTCCGCAAGGAGGGTTTCATTGTTGAGCTCCTCATCCCCTCCGGCAAGTACATCCTTCTGGGAGGCAATTAGAGAGAGGGTAATGGGATCGGCCAGCCCCAGGGCCTCCTTGAGCGAAACAAAGACCTTGTGGTAAGCCTTTGCCAGAGGGATATTCAGCACCGGCTGTCCGGCGACGCCTGCTGTACTCTCCAACTTTACGAAAACCTCGATCTTTCCCCTCTTAAGACGACCTGAGACCTGCCGCCGCAATACATGCTCCAGTGCAAGCAGCGCACGGGGGACCTTCACCGTCACCTCGCCGTAACGGTGATTCACCGCCCGGATCTCCACAATCAGCCGCCCGGATGCCACGTCGCGTTCAACCTTGCCATACCCTGTCATACTTTTAATCATAATAACTACCTTTCACTATTCACATTTGACCGACAAAAGCAGGCGGGTCACAGACCGCGCCCTTACGTCTCACGGCCAGCAGCCTTACTCTCCCACCGCCAGGCATCAGCAACGATGGTCTCCAGATCTGCATACCGCGGCGTCCAGTGGAGCACCGTTCTGATTCTTTCGGCGCAAGCCACGAGCATGGCAGGATCTCCAGGGCGGCGTGAGGCTTCCACAACAGGGAAATCAATACCGCTCACCTTTTTCACCATCGCAACAACCTCCCGAACGCTTGCACCTTGGCCATACCCAACATTAATGCGCGTTGATTCACCCCCCTGCTCCAGATAGCCCAGAGCAGCCAGGTGGGCAGAGGCAAGGTCTTCGATGTGGATGTAGTCACGAATCCCGGTGCCGTCCGGAGTGGGATAGTCGGTGCCGTAGACGGCAACCTGATCGCGCATCCCCAGTGCTGCCTGACAGCTTACCTTTATCAGATGGGTCGCCTCAGGGGTCCTCTGACCCATGCGAGCCTTCGGATCGGCACCGGCAACATTGAAATACCTGAGCGCCACGTACTTCATCGGATGTGCAGCTGCCGTATCACGGAGCATCCACTCACTCATCAGCTTGGAGGTGCCGTATGGGTTTATCGGCTCGGTTGCGCTCTCCTCCGACGCATGTCCATCGGCAGGGATCCCGTAAACAGCTGCCGTGCTGGAAAAGATGAAGCGGGGGATAGCGGCTTTGACGCATGCCTGCAGCAGATTAAGGGTGTTTCGGGTATTGTTGGAATAGTATTTGAGCGGATTGGTCACTGACTCCGGCGCAACTATCGCCGCGGCAAAATGCAGTACCGCGGAAAAGTCGTGCCCGCCAAAGAGCGCGGTCAGCCGTTCCGTATCTGCAAGTTCGCCGACCACGAGTTTTTCACTGTTTATCAGAGCCTCTGCAAAACCGGTCGAAAGGTTGTCATACACCACCACCTCATAGCCGGCCTCGGAAAGCTGCCGCACCACATGGCTTCCGATATAGCCACAACCTCCTGTGACAAGGACTTTTTTCATACCATCACCTCTATCCTGAGATTAGATTATTCAATACCGGTAACTCAGATCTACCTTAACGATTTGATTGGTCTGCTCTGCCCCAGCAACCAGGTTAATATTGTTGATATGCTCCCAGCCGTACATCAACTCCGTATCCCAGTTGCCATATACCGGCAATCGCCAGAAGCCGCGCAAGGCATCCTTCTGTTCCACGGTCTGCCCCGGCATCTTGCCAACCACACCGCGTCTGGTATAAAAGTATTCCAGTGCCAGTGTGTTGCGTACCGAAAACCAGTGAGAGTAGCGGAAGAAGAGTTCCTGTGTGGCACCACCCTGCGAGTGGCCTATCGGCATACCGCGATAAAGGTATCCTTGCGGGAAAGTGCTGTGGGTGTACAGGATCTGGTTCCCCTGGAAAAACTCGAAGCGGAGGTCATTTCGCCCGTCATTTGTCAGGTTGGGGATAAATATCCCGGCCAGATAGCTCTCAACTATCGGCCAGAAGGCTGCTGTATCCTCACCCGAAAATTCACCATAAAACTCGGTATTTCGCAGCCATGTGGACCGATAGCGAAGTTCCAAACCGGCAAGACCGTTTGAATTATCGGCGTTGGTACCGCCGACAATTCCGCGCAGCGTATCCCCCAGACCGTTGTTGACCCCCGTGCCACCCACCTGCCTGCCAAGGTTGAACCCGATCTCCCAATCAAAACCCGGCTTGCATGAAAGCTTCATTGCATAGAACCAGGGTTGTCGGACCACGCCGCCGATGTTTGTCTTCTCAAAACGTGAGGCCAGCAGAGCATATTTGAACTCACCAAGGAATCCCAGATCGATCGGTTCCGGACTCGACAGCTTGAGAAGGTCAAAATTCCGCGCATTGTCCGTCAGGGTGATGGCTCCACGATACCCAGGCCCCAACCAGTTGGCATCCCTGCCTGCTTCCAGCTCCAGCGCTCCACCGCCAAGTTTCAGATACCCCTTGTTGAACCTCAGGGCAGCAGAAGCTGATTCCTTGCGATAGACCAGCAGAGGCTCTATCGCTATTGAAACCTGGCTGCCTAGGTACCCCTCACTGCTGAAGCGGATTTCCCCGTTACTGCCGTCATCATACCGGTTGCCTTCGTTGTTCTCCAGCATAGGCGTCCCTTCGGTCCCATGCTGCTGTACAGGTGATGGATACGGATTGTCGGGCCGAAGACCGGCACCTATACCGAACACCCCATCGCCACCCGGGTCATGTACCTGCCGCTCGTAACTACGAGGAACTCCGTCGAGGAAGAGATACCTGAGACGGGCATTGTAGAGTGGCGTCCAATCAAGTAACGGAGCCTTATCTGGTTGCTCGCGAAGCAACACCTCCCTCGCCAGATATCGATCGAGTTCGACGAACAATAATTGCACCAGGGGGTAGTCTGTTTCAGGGCGGGTATTTGTCCTGGCCTCTGCCAGAAGGCGCGCAGCTTCACTGCGGGTATACGGCCTGATCCCTCGGAAGTCAGTTGAAAGCAGACCAAACCCGGCAAGTTTTTCTATGTAGCCATAAACGGGGCTGTCCAAGGGGATGTTGGGAGAAGACAAGGCAGAGCAGTGCCCTGACATAATAAGCATGGGCAGCAGTACCCAGAGAAGGACAAGGTAGAGTCTCTGTACGGCTTTCATTTGGGACGGAGCATTGGGCAGGCGATCTTTCCTGTCACGTCATGATTCGGAGTATTTTTCTGCCAATAGTGGGCATCACCGGAAACAGGTCCGGGCGGACCCTCTGAAAGGCCGCCGGCGCCGCCCCCTTAAAGGAATATTTCGGGGTATACTCGGGAATCAGTTCTCTAAGCCCTTCCATTATCCCCAGAATATCTGAACTGCATGCTCTTTCATGGAGACAATCAAGAGACAGTGACACACGTGCGAGATCCGCAGTCATCGCAGAGGCAATCTTGATCTTCTTGTGCGTCGTCGGCTTAACCCCTTCACCTTCAACGAGAAGCTCTTCAAAAAGCTTCTCACCAGGGCGAAGTCCGGTAAATACAATATCAATATCCTCGTAGGGGATAAAACCGGAGAGACGTATCAGCTCCTCGGCAAGGTCAAGGATCTTGACCGGTTCTCCCATATCGAGGACAAAGACCTCCCCACCCTTGCCGATGCAGCCAGCCTGAATGACGAGTTGCGTGGCCTCAGGGATGGTCATGAAATAGCGGAGCACCTCAGGGTCGGTTACGGTTACCGGCCCACCTTTGCTGATCTGCTCATGAAAGATCGGTATAACGCTGCCGTTACTCCCAAGGACATTGCCAAACCTGACCGTGGTAAATTTCGTACTGCTCACTCGGGCAAGGGATTGCACATAGATTTCCGCTGCCCTCTTGCTGGCACCCATCACATTGGTAGGATTCACCGCTTTGTCCGTGGAGATCATCACAAAGTTGCTGACCTTGAACCGATGTGCGGCATCTGCAAGCTTGCGTGTTCCAACGATATTGTTCGTGACTGCCTCGACAGGATTATATTCCATCATCGGAACATGCTTGTATGCCGCAGCGTGAAACACTACCTCAGGCATAAACTCATCGAATACCATCTCAATTCGCGTACGGTTGCGGACATCTGCCACCACAGGAATCATGGGGATATTCGGGAACCTCCCGATAAGCTCCCTCTCAACATAAAAGAGAGGGGTTTCGGCATTATCGAAGAGGATAATCTTGGCAGGGTTGAATTTAGCAACCTGCCGGCAGATTTCGCTGCCGATACTTCCTGCGGCACCGGTCACCAGCACCCGCTTGCCGGTCAAATAGCCGCTGATCCCCTGCTCATCCAGGACAACCGGTTCCCGTCCCAGCAGGTCCTCAATATCAACATTCTTGATCTGGGAAACAGAGAGCTTGCCGTCAATGATGTCGCTCATCCCCGGCACGGTTTTGACAATGACCTTTGCCTTTTCACAGCTGGCAACAATCCGCTTCAGCATCTTCCCCTGGGCAGACGGAATGGCAACGATGACCTCCTCGATCTTATGCTTTCTCACCAAGGCCTTAAGGTGGTCGATCCCGCCCAACACCGGGACTCGATGCAGCAGCATGCCGCGCTTATCCTGATCATCGTCCACAAATCCCACCACCCGGTAGAGACTCCCCCTCTGTTTGCGGATCTCTTTCAGCAGCAGGCTGCCGGCCTCGCCCGCCCCGACAATAAGGGTTCGTCTTCCCTTATTACGAGGACTAAACTGGTCAAAGATAAAGGATTTTTCGCGATAAAAGCGCCACATCAGACGACTTGTTGCCACCATAAAGATAAGCAGACACCAGTCGAGGACAAATATCGAACGAGGAAATGGCTCGAAAGAACGCATGTACATCACGGAGAAAACCGTCATGACCGAGGAGATCGTGATCACCTTGAAAATTTCCAGAGCATCCTGCAGCGAAGCGTAACTCCAAAGGTTTCGGTAAAGGCCGGAGATAAGAAAGACCATTGGTTTGATACAGATCACAAACCACAGTCCACGAAAGAAGATTTCGCGGTGTTCAACGGGAATTGTAAAATCAAATCTCAGGAAAAAGGCAAGGGTATAAGAAGAAGCTATAAGGCAGATATCGACCAGAAAAACCAGCAGTCGCTTCTTGTTGAACATGGACCCTCCTTCAAATTACATAACAGAAGCTACCATAAAACGTGTATAAACCTTATACCCTGTAAGCAGGTGAGATTCAAGCCCAGTGGCAAACTTCTTACTTACCTCAACCTGCTCCAGCGTAACTCCCGGATATCTGAAATAATTTTTCTCAGATAGAATGACCAGACATACCTCAAAGGGAAGTGCCTCCTTAAAAACCCGTATCTATTCCTGTTAAACTCATGATCGATCTGATGTGAACTGGCGCCATCAAGCTCATTGTAAGATGCTATGACAATCGGCATATATTCGAAGTTGAAGAGCTTTCCAGAATAAGCTCGGACAACCATCTCATAATCGGCGCAGATAGTGTATTTTGTATTGTATGAATACCCGGAGAAAAACTTCCTGGGGAAGAAAAACCTGTGATGGCCAAAGCGATAGTTTGCAAGCTGATAAGAAGACAGCCTTCCGAACTTTACCCTCTGCTGGTATTGATAGAACAGATCTCCGTAATAAACGGTGTGATCCGAAACAAGATGGGGGGCTACGTCAGAAAGGGAATTGTAAAGAAAGTCATCCGAACCTTGAATGTTTATCCAGTCACCGCTGGCAACTGAAATACCCTTGTTGAGCGCATCGTAAATGCCATTGTCCGGTTCGCTGATCCAGTAGTCAATTACAGAATCATATTTCTTTAAAACATCAAGTGTGCCGTCAACTGATCCGCCATCAATTATAATCAGTTCAACTCTTTTGTATGATTGGGCTTCGACACTCTCGATTGCCCTTGCTATACAATCCACTCGATTGAGGACTGGAATTACGACTGAAATGAGAGGATTATCTACATCGCCCCTCTTGACTAGCCCCATAGAGCGTAATCCTCCGGCTAAGGCTCCCAAGCCAATAACTCTCGGACGGCTGAGACGATATTACCTGAATTCAGATAATACGCCTTTTCAAGGGAACGACTAGCCGGTGCAGGGATATCAGGCAGGGTAAGGCGTCTTACAGGACTCTTCAGGCTCGGGAAAACCGTTTCCCCTATCACAGCCGCTATTTCGGCTGCATAGCCGCACATCCGCCATCCACCATCCACTACAAGCGCCCTTCCCGTCTTCCTGACCGAACTGGCTATAAGTTCAACATCAAGTGGCTTGATTGTACGGGGATCAATCACTTCGATATGTATACCTTCTGCAGCCAACACATCAGCAGCCTGCATCGCTAGATGAGCCATGTATGATATGGCGACAACCGTGATTTCAGTCCCCTCCCGCCTTACAACCCCCTTGCCAATTGGGACAGAATAGAGCTCTTGGGGCACATGCTCTGAAAGATTGTACAACCAGCGATCATCAATAAACACAACAGGGTTGTCATCCTGAATTGCTGCAACCATGAGACCTTTGGCATCATACGGAGTTGCAGGCATGACAACCTTCAGCCCCGGCACATGCGCAAACATGGCATGAAGAGATTGTGAATGCTGCGCACCCTGCTCCCCTCCCCTGTTTACTACACCCCAGATAACTACAGGCACCGAAAGTCTCCCTCCGTTCATGTAGTGCCAGTTCGCTGCTTCATTAATTATAGGGTCAAAAGCATACAGCATGAAATCCATTCGTGGATGAACCACTACAGCGCGCATACCAGCCATGGCTGCACCTACAGCTGCACCGGTCATAGCATTTTCAGAGACAGGGGTATCTATCACCCTCTCTTCGCCAAACCTCGGGATCAGACCCTGAGCGGTATTGCCCACATACCAGGGACTTTTTACACCTTGCCCGATAAGGATGACAGAATCATCACTCTCCATTGTCTGGTGGAAAGCCTCATTGATAGCGAGACTGTAGGTTAGTTCTCTAGTTCTTGAAGACATAACGCCCAACCCCCTCTGAAGCAGGAAAGGGGCTGTTCATGGCGAATGCATAAGCGTCCTGCACCTCCTGCCCAATCTCACATCTTATTTTCTCAAGTTCGGAGATATCAATTCCAGCCTCAGCTTTCAGATAATGCATAAAATTCACAATCGGATCTTTCTTTTTCCAGCGCGCAATCTCAGCAGGCGGTCGGATGTCGGTATGAGACCCCTGAACATTGTCATCCGGTCCCACATGTCCGCGCTGTCGATAAGTAAGGCACTCCAGAAAAACCGGTCCTTCTCCGTTGCGACAGAGCTCAACTGCCTTTTTTGACTGTTCAAAGACTTCAAGCACATTGTTGCCATCCACACGATAGCTCTTCTCTCCAAATGGCCTGCCAAGCTGGTAAATCTTCCTACTGACCCTTATTTCGTCGATTGGAAGATGAGTTGAGTAAAAATTATTTTCACAGACAAAGATTATCGGGAGCTTCTTGAGAGCAGCGAAGTTCAAGGATTCGCACAAGACACCTTCACCGGTGGCACCATCGCCAAAGAAACTGACCGCAACCCGTTCATCCTTTCGAATCCACGATGCAAGCGCGGCGCCCAGTGCGAGAGAGATGGTACCAGCTACTATTGGGGCTGAACCAAGCATCCCGCAATCCGGATCGATGAGATGCATAGACCCCCCACGACCACGCGAACAGCCGGTTTCCCGGCAGAAGACTTCTGCAACCATCTCCTGAAGATTGCCCCCCTTAGCCAGATAATGACCATGTGAACGATGATTACCGAAAACGTAATCTCTTTTCTCAAGAGCAGCACAAACCCCGACGGCGATTGCCTCTTCACCGGAACAGAGATGCACCGGACATTTAATTTCGCCGTTCATAATCGGCTCGACAAAGCTCTCCTCGCACAAGCGGATACGAAGCATGGTAGCATAAAGCTTGCAAAGAAATTCACGCGAATAGGACAGAGCAGGTTTCGGGGAAATATTACTTCCCATAGAAGCTTCTCACAGTTTGGATAACATACTCGACTTCTTCAATGCATATTTCGACATTCATCGGGAGAGAACAGACCTCCCCGCTGAGAGCCTCGGTTTCTGGGAAACCACGATCCACAAGCTTCAATTTTTCATGCTTGTAGTATGGATTGCGGAACTGGGTCAACACCTCAACTCCTTTGGCTTTGAGATAATCCGAAAATTCATTCCCCTGTTTCGAGCGCAAAGTATAGTTCTGATAGATATGGTCAAACCCTGGCTTGTCATAATGTGGCAGCAATAGATCAGGAATATCGAGGAGACCCCTACGGTAAATTTCCGCAAGAGCTTTACGGCGCTCTATCCAGGCTGGCAGATAACGGAGTTTCACATCAAGAAAGGCGGCCTGCATATTGTCAAGAAGGCAGGTAAAGCCGTGGCCATGATATTCGCCTGTTTCACGGTCTTCTCCGTTATACCTCATCCTCCGTGCGAAATCGGCAACATCCGGATCATTGGTGGTGATTGCTCCACCATCCCCATAGCCGCCAAGGATCTTGAATGGATAAAAGCTCCAGCAGCCTGTCAAGCCGATTGATCCAGCCATCTGGCCATTGATGCTGCTCCCCAGGCTCTGACAGGCATCTTCGATTACTACAAGATTATGGATCTTTGCAATTTCCATAATGCGTGGCATATCTGCCATCCAACCGCTCAGATGAACAGCAATGATCGCACGGGTTTTGGGTGTAATCACCTCTCCTATCTTGTCGACATCGATGTTGAAGTCCTTTGACACATCTACCAGGACTGGAGTGGCATTTACATTAACAACTGCTGAACAGGTGGCCACAAAGGTATGCGCAGGAACAATTACCTCATCTCCTGCGCCTATGCCTGCCGCTCGCAGTGACATATGCAGCGCGTCATATCCGCTGTTAAGACCTACTGCATGTTTTGTCCCTACAAATTTTGCAAGGTTATCCTCAAAGCTCTTCAGATGACTCCGATCTATCAGCTCACCCTTGGACATAACATCAAAATACGCATCATCAAGTTCATCCTTGATCATGTGATATACCTTTGCCGGCTCGACAAAACGGACTTTTCTTTCCACATCGACCTCCCTCAATTTGATAATCAGTTGAAACTCTTGAATCTATTGACAGCTTCAGGAATCATCTCTTCACGTATATTCCCGAAAGCCACCCTCAAATAATGAGACATCCCAGGGCCAAATATCTCTCCTGGAAGTGTAATTACACCTGCGCGTTCGATAAGATCCCGTGCAACCTGCCATGCAGATACGCCAATACAAGGGTGCTTTACCCAAGCGAAAAAAGCCCCGCTTGCTACCAGTCCAAATGGATTGCCGGATTCAGTAAAAGCTTCCTTGAACGCATCGTGACGACGTGCCATCATGCGACGGTTAGAATCCACCCAATCATCCAAATTGTCCAGAGCATACCCCAACGCAAGCTGAGTAGGGGTTGACTGGCAGATTCCCATGGTATCATGGCACTTGAGGGCCTGGTTGATCAAAGCCTCAGAAGCCACTAAGAGTCCAGCTCGATAACCGGTAATCGCATAACTCTTGCCAAAGGACATGATATGGATTAAATGATCACCCCAGTTTTCTCGCTCAAACAGGTTGTGAGGCTGTTCAGCATCAGCAATGAAATCAGCATAGGTTTCATCTATGACCAATGCGATATTTTTATCCTCAGCCAGTCTATATAGATTTTCGATAACATCGGGAGGAGTAACCCTCCCTGTGGGGTTACAGGGAGAAACAAGCAGAATTGCCTTGGTGAGGGGTGTTACCAGACGCTCTATTGCCTCGATATCGGGCAGACCACCGTTTTCCTCTTTAAAAGGGGCATAAACACATTTAATATTCAACATCTTCAGTGCCATGTCATAGTCAAAATATGTCGGAACCTGTACTATCACCTCGTCCCCAGCCGCGCAAAGCGTAACCATCGATAGCCAAAATGCCTGACTGGCCCCCAGTGTCAGACAAACCTGCTCTTCTGAAATACGTGCTCGATAGATACGTTTGTAACGACGGCAAACCGCAGCTCGAACTTCCCTAAGCCCTTCATCAGATGTATAGAGAGCTGTTGTCGGTTCGCTCAAACGCTTCTTGAGATAATCAACCATCTCCGTAGCAGGAGGATAATCGGGCACTGCCTGACACAAGTCTATATAGGGAAGCCCGGACTTTGTCGTGTGACCTACTGCAAGCCGCTTGATTTCAACTATTGGCGGAAACAGGACCTGCTCAATATGCGGGTTAACATTAAATTTCATCCACTATACCCTTATCCCTCAGGAACACCGATAGCTCCGCCGCCTGATCTGGTAATAAAAATGGTTAAAACTGTGCAAATAATTATTTTAATGTCAATCCAAAGCGACCGCTCGCGGACATACTTCATCTGAAGTCGTAATTTCTCGGGACGAATCAGCTTTACATACGCTTCATCCGCGTCGGCAATACCTGACGCCTCAATAATGTCACCTTCATTGTGAAACTTGATTGAAGACCAGTCGGTTATGCCTGGACGAACGTTGAGGATCTGCTTCTCTTCTTCGTTGTACATATCCACAAACTTTTGCACTTCCGGCCTAGGTCCCACAAGGCTCATATCGCCGATAAAAACATTAATCAACTGGGAAAACTCGTCAAACTTGAATTTCCGGATAAAGTGCCCGACAGAAGTTACTCGCATATCCGTATTGCTGGTAGAAGCGGCCCCTTTTTTCTCGGCATCTGCCACCATACTGCGGAATTTGTAGATTTTGAATGGTTTGCCGTAGCGACCAACTCGTGTCCCACGATAAAAAACAGGGCCATGGGAGTTAAGTTTAATGGCAATAGCAAGCATCATAAAGGCGGGGCACAATATGAGAAGACCCATACCAGAGCATACAACATCGAAGAAGCGTTTCATTGTGGCACCTGATAACCGGGATCCTATTTGTAAATTTTTTGATAGCAAGGTTAAGGCAAAGACGCAACACAATAGATGACCTTATGGAGGTAATCTGCCTTGCCGAATGCCAGTGGAGTCGGGGGTTCGTAATGAAACATTCCAACTGTTATTTCAGCAGGCATAGGAACGAGTGAACCAAAAACCAGTCTCTTTAATAGTTTTTTGCCCGCCATGGTCTTAGGCATGAGTCCTGAGTTAACAACAAATTTTTTGATCGGTCGAAGGACTTTTTGCTTCCACGAGAGATCATTGACAGGAGTGTTACCAAAAAAATCGGCGATAAAACCATTCCCCTCAAAAAGCTCGCCTAATTCATTCACTCCATAGTAAACATAACTGTGCGGACTTGGGTTGAAGTCGTACAAATCTTTATTCGCTGTAGAGATCAGGATTTTACCGCCTGGACGAAGGACGCGTTTGCACTCTTGCACAAAACGGTCTGCCGATGGGATATAATATAAAGCTTCAAAAAGCAGCACTACATCAAGGGAACTGTCAGCAAATGGCATCTCCTGGGCATCAAACTGTTTAAACTCGATTCGAGTGCCATAGTGGTTAAGGGCAATACTCAAAATTCTCTCTGAGAAATCTCCGGCCTGATAGCTCTTTGACCTCCCCTCAAGATAACCGGCACCCTGACCAGTACCACAGGCAACTTCAAGAACATCCTTATCATGACAATATGTCCCAGCCCAATAGTAACGATGGCACATCCGTTGAACTTGTTCCTGGGAGACTTCATCGCCTGACAGTTCTGTAACATTTAGAAAATTACTATTCACAATTACCCCACCAGATACAATCTATCTTAAATCGCAATCTTTTCCGTAAATGTAAAAGTCCGCAAATGACCCATCACAAACATTGTTAGCTAACGAAAATTTATTGTCGATTTTATGAATAAGTTCCCATTCACATTTATTGGAGTTAATCCAGTCAGTAAACCGTCTATGTTTAACGTGTGCAGGTTGATGTTTTGTATTCAAGTCACAATTAGATGAGTATATAATTACGTATTTGTGTGATGAATCAAACAAGACTCGCATATAATTATCATATATATCGTCTTCTATAAGATGATAAATAACATCCAGCGAAAGTGTAAGGGTTGCTGTCTCATTGTTATATTCACTCATCAGAATAAATGTTTTGTTTTGGTCTCCTCTAAAGGTTTCTTGACACAATGATATTGCTTTTGGACTAATATCATACCCGATATATCTTGGATAATTAGCCAGCTTCAGTTGGTTACCGTCACCACAACCATATTCAATTACAGATGTAATATTTTTTTCTGCCACAAATTTGTTAATAATTCCTGCCTTAAAATCAGCAAGCTTATTGTATGAACCGGGTCCAGAATTCCCACCAGAATCGTATCTATTAATCCAATAATTATTTGATCCTGAAAATATCTCTATATTTGCCAGAAAACATCTTTTTAAATTAACTAATATTGGCCCAATTACTGGCAACCTCTTAACTAGTTTCCATCCGGAAACATAACATTCCGGATTTGTTCAAATATATTGCATAAAGTGGTTCAGTTTTTCCTCGACATGTGCTATCTTGCAAACCATAA
>JAYSLX010000215.1:0-9371 GCA_043725245.1 Geobacteraceae bacterium
GCGATCCGACGCAGACCATACTCCATTATTCTCTTTGACGAGATCGAGAAGGCACACCCTGAAGTCTTCAACGTACTGCTCCAGGTACTGGACGACGGCCGGCTAACAGATGGACAGGGACGTACCGTGGACTTCCGGAACACGGTAATAATCATGACCAGCAACCTGGGCTCCCAGTGGATTCAACAGTACGGCGGCGAAGACTACTCCCGCATGCGTACCATGGTAATGGAGACACTTAAGGAGAACTTCAAACCTGAGTTCCTCAACCGTATCGACGAGATCGTAATATTCCATGCCTTGCCTCTGGAACAGATCAAGCAGATCGTTGAAATACAGTTAAAAACCCTTGAGCTGCGGCTCGGCACACGACATATCGGCATGGACGTGAGCACCAAGGCCCGCGAATATATAGCCCGAGAGGGGTACGATCCGGCCTATGGCGCCCGCCCCCTCAAGCGGACCATTCAGCGCCACATCCAGGACCCTGTCGCACTCATGATTCTGGAAGGCAAGTTCCAGGAAGGCGACATTGTCAAGGTAGACATAGACATGCAGGGGCAGGGGCTGGTAATCAGGAAGAAGTGAACCGATGCAAAACTATTTTAGGGCCGATCTGCTGAGTTGCGGTCTCTCATATGCGAAGCGTACAAGTTTGTACGCTTCGCCTTGCCGCTCGCTTGAACCTTTTATATCAGCCGCCCCATGACGTTTTGCTTGGGGCTCAAGGGATAAATGATCCCTACTTATTTTCCTGTTCCTTTGTCTTTAGAACAAAATCGTAGAGATCCCTGCAGAGCTGCAAACGCTTCCTGAAGACCTTGCGGGTACTTTCATCCTGGGTATCAATGATCGGTTTCAGCTTATCACAACGCTCCACGAGTTGCCTGAGCTCTACCGGAGACATCGACATCGAGTACTCGGTCTTACTGCAGACATCATCGAATTCTTTCTTCCAGTTGTCACCTGCGCAAGCACCCGTCTGCGGAACCACAGCAGCAAGCAGCATACAGATTGCAGCTGCTGAACATAACCCCTTTATAGTCACATCCCCCCCTTTATACCGGGATGGCACCGCTTGCAGTCATCCATCGGAAAGGCGACTGACAGGTGGCAAACACCACAGAATTCACCCTGCAAAATCCTATTCATGGCAAAATGCTTAGTCCCTTTTTTCTTTATCGTAAATATTTCCGGATGGCAGTTGTTACAGTCAAGCCAGGCCGTATGTGCCCGGTGCGGAAATATGGACGGGGGTATCATGTTCCACTCAGCCTCAAGGTTCAGTTTCTTGTCAAACTGTATATCCTGTGACTTTGTCTTCAGATATCTATTGGGTACGATCAATCTGCGCTTCATGGCCTCCACCCAATCAATCTTGTTGCCAAAATCGGTCTCTGGAAAATTGAATCTGGCAAAGAGTTCAAATTTTTCGCTGTTTGAAATTATCTCACCGGTATGACATCGTTCACAGTTCCCCTCATGACGAAAGGCGGTCTTTCCATTGTGGCAAGCTCCGCAAAAACGACCCTTGCGGCTGGCAGTCTCGGTTATCTCAGTAGTATTGACCTTCATATTGAATTCGAGTTCCGAGTGGCAAACCCGGCAGGTAAAGAGAGTGCGGTGCCGCCAGTGCGAAAAGTAGACCGATTTGACATCTTTTCCCCGTGTAACCCTGTTTATAGCCAGGTTGCCATACTCCTCGGGCCGCGGAAGAGGTGGAAGATCAAAATATCCACTGGCCACCGCCGGGGAGATGATTATCCCTAAGACAAACAGCCATCGAATTACTGAACAGGTTTTGCGTGACATCTCTGACAATCTGTCTGCGGAAATGCAACCGTGACATGGCAGACTCCGCAGTATTTGCCCTCAAAGAGCTCTATCATGGTATATTTGCTCACACCTTTTTTTACGCTAGCGAAGATCTCGGGATGACAGACTTCACAGCCGTTCCATACGGTATGCTTTTTGTGCGAGAAGATAATATCAGGCATCCCCTCCACCTTCGAGCTGATAGAAAAATCCTTCTGCGTTCCCAACTGCGCTCGCTTCATCGATACCCCTTCGATGTAGTCTACAAGCTTGATCAGACCGCGCTCCTCTGCCAACTCCCAGTTGATGCTGTTTCCTCCACGTTCTCGTGGGAGCCTGTCAGCCAGTTTATAGAAATCTGCCTCCTTCTTGGGATTTACACTGGTAACATGGCAGCGTTCGCAACGCTTTAGATCAGTACGCGAAAACTCTTTGGAGCAGGCAGAAAAGACCTTTCTATCCTCATATATCATCTTGTCGTTATGGCAGGCCCCACAAAAATAGCCTTTCATGTTGTCGGTAGCCTTTATCTGCGTCTCACCGGCAACCATTGCAAAACCAATGTCAGCATGACATAAACGGCATGAGAACTTTGCCCGGTGCGACCAGTGGTCGAATTCCACCGGAGCCAGACCGACCTTTGACGAGAAGTTGTTTATCGTCTCCTTTCCATAATCAAAGGGCTTAGGCTTTTTTTTCTTCACCCCGGCCTCAGCAAATGCCAGTCCGGCCAGACAAAGAACACAGATTATTATAAGCATTATTTTTTTCATATTATGCTCACTCCCTATTTAAATTACGAAAATGTCATTTTAAGTCATACTATAAGAGACTGTCAATGAATAATAACCCTATAGCCAGCTCTCCATCGATACGGCTGAGAGCTAGTTCCTCTTGATTTATCGGCTTGGCTGCGGTAGAACAACGCAACACCATCAACTCTTCGGACACAAATACCATGAACAGCAAAACCATCGAGCTACAAGCCCCCGCAAAGGTCAATTATCGACTGGATGTGCTCAGCAGGCGAGACGACGGATATCATAATCTCAGTATGATCATGCAGCGTGTTGAACTGTTCGACACCATCCAACTGACCATCAGCAACATCCCCGGCATCAGGGTGACCTGTGGAAGAGAAGGGGTGCCGGATGGGCCCGGCAACATCGCCTGGAAGGCCGCTCATGAGATCCTGAAGCTCGCACCTATGGCTACAGGAGTTGATATCACCATAACCAAGCGAATCCCTATTGCCGCCGGACTGGGGGGGGGTAGCAGCGATGCGGCTGCCGTGCTTATGGGACTCAATGACCTGCTCGGCCTGAATCTTTCGATTGATCGGCTCATGAAGATTGGCGTAACTCTTGGGGCCGACGTCCCTTTCTTTGTCTTCGGCAGGACCGCTCTCGCCGAAGGGATAGGCGAAATACTCACCCCCATAGAGCGCATTCCAACGGCTTGGCTGGTCTTGGTTAACCCCAAACTTCATGTATCCACTGCGTGGGTCTACAATAATTTGCAATTGACATCCAGAACAGATACCCATACAATGCCACACTTCTTTGACACCATTGCAGATTTATGCTCAATCCTCAGCAACGATCTTGAAACGGTTACCATCGGAAGGTTCCCGGTAATACAGCAGATCAAGGATCGGCTCATTGACTGTGGCGCCTTCGCCTCTCTCATGTCAGGAAGCGGACCGACGGTTTTTGGAATCTTTGGAGACGAATCCGTTGCACGCAGAGTTGCCGAAACCATTGCAAGCGATAGTGGATGGTTTGCCAAAGCAGTGCGGACACTTTAATTTACTGTGAAGTGTGAATTCACCAACTCATCCTTCACCTTTCACGCCTTCTTGTTGGGGCGTCGCCAAGCGGTAAGGCACCGGATTTTGATTCCGGCACTCCCAGGTTCGAATCCTGGCGCCCCAGCCATATTTTTCAGACGAACAGTGCAAAGCGCCCCCTTGCGGGGCGTTTTGCACTGTTCGTCAGGGTATTAACCATATGGAAGACAAAATAAGAGTATTCTGCGGCAACTCAAACCCGGATCTGGCAGTGAAGATTTGCAAATGCCTTGGCGTCCCACTTGGGGTAGCCAAGGTCAAAACCTTCTCAGACGGGGAGATACTGGTGGAAATCGGCGAGAACGTCCGAGGCAGGGATGTCTACCTGATCCAGTCGACCTGTTCGCCCACCAACGACAACCTGATGGAGTTGCTTATCATGATGGACGCTGTCAAGCGTGCATCTGCAGCAACCATAACTGCAGTAATCCCTTACTACGGCTATGGTCGGCAAGACCGCAAGGTTGCACCGCGAACCCCAATCTCATCCAAACTGGTTGCAGACCTTTTGACTACTGCAGGAGCCGACCGGGTTGTAACCGTGGACCTGCATGCCGCACAGATTCAGGGTTTCTTTAATATTCCGGTGGACAACCTCTACGCCGCACCGGTGATCCTGAGTCATTTGAAAACAAGATTCCAGAGCAGCGACGAGATCGTCATGATCTCTCCGGACGCCGGAGGAACCGAGCGGGCACGTGCATTTGCCAAACGTCTCGGCTGCACTCTGGCGATCATCGACAAACGCCGTACCGGACCTAACGTGGCAGAAGTGATGCACCTGATCGGCGAAGTGCGGGACAAGACTGCCATCATACTCGACGATATGGTCGATACTGCCGGAACCCTCACACAGGCAGCTAAAGCACTTAAAGCACATGGCGCAAAAGCCATTCATGCATGTGCAACCCATGGGGTCCTCTCCGGTCCGGCCATCGAAAGGATAAACGACTCTGACATCGAGGAACTTATCATAACCGACAGCGTGCCCCTTGGCGACAAGGCGGCAAAGACCTCCAAAATCACTGTGCTTACCGTATCCGAACTACTGGCCGAGGCAATCCGTCGTATCCACGAGGACGAATCTGTAAGCTCACTCTTCGTTTAAACCTTACTATATATGCAACCGACTATCCCGGATTACACCTGGAGGATTTATGGAACAGAGAGAAATAACAGTTGAAGCAAGAACTCGCACCGGCAAAAACAGTGCAAGACAGATTCGTGCCGAAGGATTGATCCCCGGCATCATTTACGGCAAGGGTATTGAGCCAATGCCCGTCACTGTCAAACCCAAGGAACTGGCAACAGCTCTCTCCGGAGACAGCGGCATGAACACCATCCTCAAACTTAAGGGTGGTGTACTTGAAGGGAGCCTGGTAATCGTTGCCGACCTCCTCAGAGACTCACTGAAGCGGACCATGCTCCACGTCGACCTTCACAAACTGAACATGGACAGTAAGATTCGCGTCCACGTACCGGTGAGACTGGTAGGATCGGCAGCTGGAGTAAAAGAAGGTGGCCTCCTGGATTTTGCAACACACTCACTTGATATCGAGTGTCTCCCGACCCAGATCCCTGAGCATATCGACGTCGATGTCACAAATCTAGCCATCGGCCAATCCATTCACGTCTCTGACCTGCAGCTCGCAACCGGGGTCAAAGTGCTGCTGGAAGCCAGAGCATCGATCGTCAGTATCCTCGGCAGGGCTAAGGAAGAAGAGGCTCCGGCTGCGGTGTAATTCCTCAGTCCAACGGCTAATTGTATCATGTCCGTAAAGCTGCTTGCCGGGCTGGGCAACCCCGGCTCTAAGTATCAATGGACCCGTCACAATATCGGTTTCATGGTAGTGGATCGTCTTGCTCACCACACAGGCGCATCCCTGACAAAGAAGGCCTTCGAAGGCCTTTACGGGGATACCGCCTGCTGGGGTGAACGGCTTCACCTCCTCAAGCCTCAGACTTACATGAATCTTTCAGGTCGCTCGGTCTCCTCCGCACTCCGTTTTCACAAGCTTTCCATTGAAGATATGGTCATTATTCACGATGACCTGGACATCCCTTTCGGTCAGATCAAGATCAAGAAAGGGGGTGGCCATGGTGGACACAACGGTCTCCGATCACTGATTCAGGAGTTGGGAGGTGCGGACTTCATCCGCGTTCGGGTAGGGATCGGTCGCCCGGTCCATGGTGATTCTGCTGATTACGTACTTTCTCCGTTTTCCAGGGAAGAGATGGCAGAGCTCTCAGGTTTGCTTGACCGGATTGTGGACTGCCTTCATCTCCTTGTAACTGAAGATTTCCCAAAAACGATGAGCCTTTATAACAACAAGGATTTGCTGGCAAACTGAACAGTCTGCCGGCTACCAGACCCGGAAGGAAGCTATTAATGGGCCTCAACTGCGGCATCGTCGGTCTCCCCAATGTGGGCAAATCTACCATATTCAATGCGTTAACTTCGGCAGGCGCGGAATCGGCCAACTACCCCTTCTGCACCATAGACCCCAATTTCGGGATTGTTCAGGTTCCGGACCCAAGGCTCCACCAGTTGGCCGAGATTGTCAAACCGCAAAAGGTTCTTCCCACAACCATCGAATTTGTGGACATCGCAGGACTTGTCAAGGGCGCAAGCCAGGGAGAAGGCCTTGGGAACCAGTTTCTCGGCCACATCAGGTCTGTGGATGCAATAATCCATGTTGTACGCTGCTTTGATGACGAAAACGTGGTCCATGTTAACGGCTGTATCGATCCTTTGGGGGATATCGAGACGATTCAGACCGAACTGGCCCTGGCCGATCTGGACAGCGTGGAAAAGAAGCTTCAACGCGTGGAGAAGCAGGCAAGAAGCGGCGATAAAAAGGCTAAGGATGAAGCGGATTTCTACGTAAGGGTCAGGGATGTGCTCGGCGCGGGCCAGCCGGCGCGCGGGCTATCCAATGGCGACGATGAGGAGCTCTGGCTTCGAGAACTCCACCTTTTGACTGACAAACCGGTTCTTTACGTGGCCAACATTGCAGAAGACGATCTGGAGGGGAACCATCCCGCCGTTGACAAAGTACGAGAACTCGCATTCAGAGAAGGCGCACAACTGGTCGCAATCTGCGGCAGTATAGAAGCAGAGATATCAGAACTCGATGGAGAGGAAAAACAGGAGTTTCTCGCAAGCATGGGCCTGGTCGAGTCAGGGTTGGAGCGTTTGATAAGGAGTGCCTACGAACTCCTTGGCCTGATCACCTACTTTACTGCAGGGGTGAAAGAGGTGCGTGCATGGACCATCACCCGCAGCACCAAGGCGCCCCAGGCTGCCGGTGTCATCCACTCCGATTTCGAGAAGGGCTTTATACGCGCCGAGGTCATTGCCTTTAACGACTACCTTGCAGCAAGGGGTGAGAGCGGCGCAAAAGAAAAGGGACTACTTCGGCTTGAGGGTAAGGAATACGTGGTGCAGGACGGAGATGTGATGCACTTTCGTTTTAATGTCTGACAAAGAAGTGTTAATGAGCAGACGACCGACAAAAAATGGCGATCACTCGATCGCCATTTTTTATTCAGCAGCAGCCTTGATTATTCCTCGTAAGAGGTCAAGCTGCGGCAGCCACAATCATCTGGGAAGTACGATGTCTTTCAGCAGTGAGCCTCACAACCTGTAGCTCACGTGAGACCTTCACCCATTCCCCCTCGCTGAGATACGCATTGATGAGCCCTGCCCTTCCCAACTCCTCGATGCAAGAATCCATAGCCAACGAGTAAGTGCCATCAGTGCAGCGTACAAGCACAACCATCAGTGTCTCCTCTCTTTCAGGGATTAGTACGTAGTACGTATCTGGATTGTCGCCATAGACAATATGAATTGCCTGGAATTACCGGAGTATGCCACCCTCACGAAATGCAATATACCGTAAACAAAATTGCGAGCGCAACAATTATTTTTAGTTAACTCTATTTAGTTTTCACCCCTTATACATGTAAGAAAAACCGACATCGCAACAATTGCTGCCCCAAAAAGTCACTATCCCTTTTCATTTAGTTTCACCTACTTCGTCCTCAGCGATCCTTCTATCCAAACCGGGATAATCCCCTCCAGAACCACGTAGCGGCTCGGCACCTATGGTTACCCACTTATTGGACCGTTCAAATCCGATGATTTTATTGCTGCTGATAAGGTTTTCCAGGTGTTGGGTCATGACCATATCATAACTGCCGTCCAGATAACGAACCAGTATCATCATTACCCTTCTCCTCTCTCTCAGTAGTCACAACGACCAACTTCGCACAATTTGTGCCAATGACGCTGAAAGGTTTATATTCAGCGCGTTATGCACTATTCATCCAACTCACCGACTGAGGAGGAACTTTGAATGTAAAACATATCGACAAAAATGCAAGCAGGAATGTTAATGTGCAAATATGAAAAGCCCGCCGGAAGCGGGCATTTCATATTCATTTAGCTAAAGATCACTACCGGAAGCTCTACGCTCCGAGCGCAGCCCTCAGGTCATCGTCAACATTACCGATCGGCCCGATATTGAAGTTCTCCACCAGGAAGTTGAGGACGTTTGGTGTGATGAAGGCTGGCAGACTGGGGCCAATTTTGATGTTTTTTATACCCAGATGCAACAGGGTCAAAAGGATGACAACAGCCTTCTGCTCGTACCAGGAGAGAATCATGGAGAGCGGCAGGTCGTTGACGCCGCACTCGAATGCTCCAGCCAGGGCTACGGCAATCTGGATGGCAGAGTAGGCGTCGTTGCACTGGCCGATGTCCAGCAGGCGCGGAATGCCGCCGATATCGCCGAATTCCATCTTGTTGAAACGATACTTGCCGCAGGCAAGAGTCAGGATGACGGTATCCTTGGGAAGCTGCTCGGCAAATTCGGTATAGTAGTTACGACCCGATTTGGCACCGTCGCAGCCGCCGATGAGGAAGAAATGTTTGATATCGCCGGACTTGACTGCGGCGATGACCTTATCAGCCACACCCAGCACGGCGTTGTGGCCGAAACCGGTCAAAATCTCCTGCCCCGGATTCTCCAGCAGTGCAGGGCACTCAAGGGCCTTGTTGATCACGGCGGAGAAGTCCCAGCCGTCAATATGCTTGACGCCGGGCCATGCCACCAGTCCCCAGGTGAAGAGACGATCAACATAACTGTCGGCCGGACGCTGAATGCAGTTGGTGTTGAAGATGATGGCGCCGGGGAACTTGGCGAATTCCTGGGCCTGATCCTGCCAGGCGCCGCCGAAGTTGCCCACCAGGTGGCTGTATTTTTTGAGGCCCGGATAACCGTGGGCCGGCAGCATTTCACCGTGGGTATATACATTGATCCCTTTGCCTTCGGTCTGCTTGAGGATCTCCTCCATCATCTTCATGTCATGACCGGAGACCAGGATCGCCTTGCCGGCTTTGGTGCCCAGCTGTACCTGTGTCGGAACCGGATGACCGTAAGTATCGGTATGGGCGCTGTCCAGAAGTCCCATCACGGTCAGGTTATTCTTGCCGCACTCCATGGAAAGACCGACAAAGTCCATCAGGCCGAGGCTGGCATCGGTGGTGGCGGCCAGAGCTTTCTGGAAGAAAGCCATGACTTCATCATCGCTGCGGCCAAGGATCATGGCGTGATCCATATAGGCGGCCATTCCCTTCAGACCGTACATCAGGATCTCGATTACGGAACGGATATCTTCATTGATGTTTTGGGTATTAATACCG
>JAYSLX010000216.1:0-3042 GCA_043725245.1 Geobacteraceae bacterium
TGCGCGGCTCATAATCTCGCACCTCCGGCTGGAGGGTCTCCAGGTCGTCCGTAGGTATGTAGGGCGGATTGGAGACAATCAGATCGAACCGCTGATTCCTGAACGGCTCGAAGAGCGACCCCTCGAAGAAGGTCACCCGGACGTCGTGACGTTCTGCGTTTCGCTCTGCCAGAACAAGGGCATCGGGGGATTGCTCAACACCACTGACTTCCGCACCCGGAAGGGACTTCGCCAGAGCTATGGCTATGCACCCGCTCCCCACACCGATATCCAGCGCACTCTTTGCTGCAGGAGCCCGGCGGAGGGCTTCTTCCACCAAGACCTCGGTGTCGTGCCTTGGAATAAGTACCGCCGGGGTCACCTCGAAATCGAGACCGTAAAATTCCTGACTGGCAAGGATGTACTGAAGCGGCTCATGTTTGGCGCGGCGGACCACCATACCGCGACAGGCTGAAAGTTCATCATCGCTGAGCGGCTTTTCATAGTTGACGTAGAGTCCCACCCGGTCGAGCCCTGTAGCAGCACAGAGAAGCCACTCAGCCTCTAAACGGGCGTTATCTACCCCCTTCTCAGCCAGATACCCTTTGGTCCACTCAAGAACCTTCAGAACAGTCCAGATTTCCGGTTTTTCTACCATTCGCCACTCGCCCCTGAAACGTGATTTTTTCGCATGGTCAAGGAGGACCGACGGGCAACAAAGCGATTGCGGAAAAAGCGCGTCCCTTAAGCAGCTTCAGACTGCGCCTGTAGGGCTTCCATCTGATAATGGGCTCTCAAGGCATCAACTATTTCAGAGATATCCCCCTCCATGATAGCTTCGAGGCGATAGAGGGTGAGGCCGATTCGGTGGTCGGTCATCCTCCCTTGGGGGAAGTTGTAAGTGCGGATTCGCTCGCTCCTGTCGCCGCTCCCGACCTGCTGCTTCCGGTCAGCAGCCAGCCTGGCATTTTGCTCCCGCACGATATTGTCGAGAATCCGGGTCTTCAGAACCTTCATCGCCTTGGCGCGGTTCTTGATCTGGCTGCGCTCTTCCTGGCAGGCCACCACGGTTCCAGTCGGTATATGGGTTATCCTTACCGCCGAATCGGTAGTGTTGACGTGCTGTCCCCCGGCTCCTGAAGAACGATAGACATCTATCTTCAGATCGGTCGGATTTATCTCGATGTCGACATCCTCTGCCTCGGCCATTATTGCCACCGTGCAGGCGCTGGTATGAATGCGCCCCTGGGCCTCGGTCTCAGGCACCCGCTGTACACGGTGCGTGCCCGATTCGTACTTGAGCTTGGCATAGACGTCCTGCCCTTCGATAGAGGCAATGACCTCTTTGTAGCCTCCCCGTTCTGACTCGGAGCAGGAGAGCATCTCCACTTTCCATCGGCTCTTCTCGGCAAAGCGTCCATACATCCTGAAAAGGTCGCCAGCAAAAAGGGCAGACTCGTCGCCGCCGGTCCCTGCACGAATTTCAAGAATTACGTTTTTGCTGTCGTTAGGGTCCTTTGGCAGAAGAAGGATCTTGATATCAGCCTCTAGCTGCTCCTTTTGCCCCTCCAGCTGCGCCAGCTCTTCCTCAGCCATCTCCTTCATATCATGGTCTGCAAGGAGTTCTCGGTTGCCTTCGATCTCCTCAAGGACATTCCGGTGTTGCCGATAAACCTCAACCAACGGAGCAAGGTCGTTATGCTCACGCGAGAATTTACGAAATTCCGGCTGGTTGGCGATCACAACCGGGTCGGATAAAATCGCCTCCAGCTCCTGGAAGCGGCGCTCTAGTTCTTCGATTCGGTCAAGCATTCAACAAATACCTCAAATTACAAGTCTGTCGTCTTTATATCCCGCGTTAACTGCCAGCGCCTCTTCCATGGAGCGGATAGCCACCTCCATCTGGCCGTCGTCCGGCTCTCTGGTGGTCAGCCTCTGAAGGGCCAGACCGGGAGTAATTATCAATTTAACCAGCGGGGTACTGTCGTTCTTTGCGCTCCATTTCAGGAATTCGTAAGAAATACCGGCAATCAGGGGGAGGAATACAATCCGAGACGCGGCCTTGATGTAAAACGGCCAAAGCTTCGGTATCATTGAAAAAATCACAATGCTCACCACCATAACGATAAGAAGAAAGCTCGTACCGCAGCGGGGGTGCAGGCGGCTGTACTTGCGGACATTTTCTACCGTAAGCTCGTCTCCAGCCTCGAAGGCAAAGATCGATTTGTGCTCTGCGCCGTGGTACTGGAAAACCCTCTGAATATCCTCCATTCGGGATATGGCCCAGATATACAGAAGAAAAACGATTACCCTGATGACGCCGTCAACAAGGTTGAATATAATATTGGAGTCACCGATGATCGGAATCAGAATCTTGGTCAGGTAGAGTGGCATGATAAAAAACAGAAGGATTCCGAATCCGAAGGCGACCGCCATTGTTCCTGCCATGGCCCAGGAAGAGAGCTCTTTCTTTTCTCCGCTACCTTCGTCCTCTTCGGCAATCGCCTCGTTTGCAGAAAAGTTGAGAGCCTTTACTCCCACGATGAGCGATTGGAAGAGGGATACAGCCCCCCGAAGAACAGGCAGTTTGACGATGGGGAACCGCTCTGAAAGAGGGATTACCTCTTCCTTCTTTACCGATATCTCTCCGTCAGGCCGTCTTACCGCAATGGCAAGGGAACGGGGAGCGCGCATCATCACCCCTTCAATCACCGCCTGACCACCGATATTTATCTTCTCTGCAACCAGCATTATGTTGAGTAAAAGGTGAGAAAACTTTCGCTGCATCTATTTCATCTCCTTGAAAAATGCCCTGACCGACTGAGCCTTCCCACAAGCCATAGCCCCTTCCGGGCAAGGACCGTTGGCGCATCCTGGGCCGGCATCCCTGAAAATAGTCGGGGCAAGAGGCTTAACCAGCCTGAGCATCTCAACAGACATGGCGCGAATCTCCCACTGGGCTCGCTCGCAGCAACGCAACAGGAAGAAATGAACCAGCTCACGGGCATTCATGGTAACCATGATCTTTGTTTCAGTGGCATTGGGGAGTATATAACGCGCATC
>JAYSLX010000217.1:0-2202 GCA_043725245.1 Geobacteraceae bacterium
TGTTCTTTACGAGTAAGGCAGAGAAGGTCCAGCAACAGTCATCAATCCCCATGGGATCAGGAAGCCCGACTGACTACCAGGCGCGTATTGCCGAGGCAGAGAAGGTGGTTGCCCAGGACCCGAAGAATCGCCAGGCATGGATTCAACTCGGAAATGACTACTTTGACACCGACCAGGCGCAGAAGGCTATCAGCGCTTATGGGAAGGCCCTGGAGCTAAACCCGAATGACGCGAACGTTCTTACCGATCAGGGTGTCATGTACCGGAAGATGGGGTGGTATGACAAGGCCATAGCCAACTTTGAAAAGGCCAATCAGATCGATCCCAAGCACATACAGAGCCTCATGAACATCGGAGTGGTTTATTCTTCGGACCTCAAGCAGCCTGACAAGGCAATTGAGGCATGGAACAGGTTCCTGGCTGTAGATTCGACAAGTCCGACAGCCCAACAGGTCAAGGGGATGATTCAAGACCTAAAGTCAAATCCCCATGGTGCTCCGAAAGGGATGAAATAATAGATGTAACCATCTAGCCCTCGCCACCGGCGGGGGCTTTTTTTTTTGAGCAAGTTAGAAATTATCTTGTTTATCTGGGTTAGGGGCAGCCATGCAGCCGGTTACCGATAAACGATGGCGGATTCGCGAGGCAGATGAGGGTGCGATTGCTCTGCTGATGGGGGAGAAGGGGTTTACGCCTCCTATTGCCCGTGTATTGGCGGGTCGCGGGATAGTCACTCCTGAAATAGCTGACCGCTTTATCTCTGCGTCTCTTGCCGATCTGCATGATCCGTTTCTGCTTCTCGACATGGATCGTGCGGTTTCCCGCCTTGCAGCAGCTCGAGACACTGGAGAGAAGGTCTGCATATACGGTGATTACGACGTTGACGGCATTACATCCGTTGCACTCCTGATGAGCTTTTTCAGAGTTGTCGGCATATCCTGCTTCTACTACATCCCACGACGACTGGAGTATGGCTATGGTCTCTCCGCCGAAGGCCTGGCAGCCGTGGCGGCACAGGGGGCAAAGGTAGTCGTGACGGTTGACTGCGGGATTTCCGCGGCTGCCGAGGCTACCCTTTCTACCTCTCTCGGGATCGACTTGATCATAACCGATCATCATACCCCTTCCTCTCAGCTACCCGATGCCTATGCCATTATCAACCCCCTGCTTCCCGGATCTCTATTCCCCTTCAAATCCCTGGCAGGGGTAGGTGTGGCATTCAACCTTCTCATGGGCCTTCGCAAGAGACTTCGCGAGCAAGGCGTTTTTTCGGCTTCCGTTGAGCCTGATCTCCGTGAATTCCTGGATTTTGTGGCACTGGGAACTATCGCTGACGTTGTACCACTTAAGGACGAGAATCGTGCCCTGACCCGCTACGGGCTGAAAGTACTGGAAAGCTCTCCCAGGCCAGGGATACAGGCACTTAAGGGTGTTGCCGGGGTGACCGGAGAGGTGACCTGCGGTGCGGTAGGTTTCCGTCTGGCCCCCAGGCTCAACGCTGCCGGACGGCTGGAGGATGCGGCTCTCGGAGTGGAATTACTTCTGTGCGATGACGCCAAAGATGCGGCACGTATTGCTGCGGAACTGGATGCGAGCAACAGTGAGCGACAGTCACTTGAGCGCGATATACTTGAGGGTGCCCTGGATATGATCAGTGAGTCGCCAAACCTTAAAGGTTGTCACAGCATCGTACTCGCGTCTCCCGACTGGCATCCTGGAGTGATAGGCATCGTGGCCTCCCGTATCGTGGATCTCTTTCACCGTCCCACCATACTCATTGCCATGCAGGAGGGGAACGGCCGGGGTTCAGGGAGGAGCATCCCCGGTTTCCACCTTTATCAGGCACTGAATGCCTGCTCCGACCACCTGTTGAAATTCGGTGGCCATCGGCAGGCTGCCGGCCTATCCATTGAAGAAGCCACACTCGAGGCCTTTGTGGAGCATTTCGATCAGGTGGCTGCCGGAGAACTTTCTCCGGATGATCTGGTTCCGGAACTCTTCCTGGATGGCGAGCTCTCCTCTGATGATCTGACCCTTGATTTTCTGGATCAGCTGCTCCCTCTTCAACCCTTTGGGATGGGGAATCCTGAGCCGCTCTTTCTGCTCCGTGCAGTCCGTGTCTTGGAGAAGAGAGTCTTGAAAGGTTCTCATCTAAAGCTGCGGATCAACGCTTCCGGTCGCTTGTTTGACGCCATCGGCTTT
>JAYSLX010000218.1:0-26087 GCA_043725245.1 Geobacteraceae bacterium
GCAGTATTCCTTATAAGATTGCATCTGGAGAGATCTCAGGCGTTTCTGCAGACGTGCTTCCAACATGGTTTTCTTGGCAGTTGTCATCTTGATGCCGCACTGCTTGTAGATGAACTCGCTCAGATTACTGAAGTCGATGTTCGACATAGTAGTAGATCGTTCCGGCAGATTATTATCTTCGAACATACTGCTGTTCCTCCATCAGGCAATTTTCAGCCTCATTATCTGCACATACTCTTCTTATCGACATCCCAGAGCGATCCTTCAGGATTCTCTTTAAATTCGCTAATAAAAAAAAACGCCGTCCAAAGGCGGCGCTCTTAAGGAGCAACTATGGTGCAAGGATCCTACGCTGCGATGCTCTCCTTCACATCATTCAGCTCCTCGAACGTAAAGACCTTGTCGATATTGAGGATCATGATGAAGGTCTCGTTGTGCTTGCCCATACCGACCAGGAAGTCGGTGTTAAGCTTGGTTCCGATTCTGGGCGCTGCCTCTATCTGATCCGGTTCAAGTTCCAGTACCTCCTGGACCGAGTCGGCAAGGGCGCCCACTACCGCTGTCTCACCGTCAAGGAATATCTCCATGACGATGATGCAGGTGTTGACGGTCTTCTCCGTGGAGCTCATCCCGAACTTGAGACGCATGTCTACTACCGGCACGACGCTCCCCCTCAGGTTTATGACTCCCCTCATGAAATCAGGGGTCTGCGGCACCTTGGTGACGCTGGTGAAGTCGAGGATCTCTCGTACCTTGGCTACGTCTACGGCAAATATCTCCTCACCAAGCTTGAAGGTGAGGCACTGTATCGTTTCGGTTATTCCCGCTATGCTCATTGTAACCTCCAAATGTGTGAAAGGAAAAAGGTGAAGGGTGATTAAATCATTTCACATTTCACCCTTCACCTTTTTACCGCCTCTAAAATTTCTCAAACTCGTTGTCCATCCTGTCGCTGCCGAGCTCCATGCCGAACCCGCTGTCGTTGACCGCTTTCTTGTGCGCTACGGCATGACTTGCCAGCTGTCTGGCCTTGGGCTTATCTATGGTCTTATGTGCCAGTTGCGTCTTTTGCGAGGTTCTGACATCACTGGTGTCGAGCTTGAAGAAGGCTATGGTGTTGATGAGTCCGTCAGCCTGACCAGAGAGCTCTTCGGCGGTGCTGGCCATCTCTTCGGCTGCGCTGGCGTTCTGCTGAATGACCTGGTCGAGCTGCTGGATCGCTTTGTTGATCTGCTCGGCGCCGGTGTCCTGTTCCTTGCTGGCTGCTGATATCTCTTGAACGAGTTCGGCGGTTCGCTGGATGTCGGGGAGGATGTTTGCCAGCATGGCTCCGGCTTTCTCGGCTATCTCTACACTTGATGCGGAGAGTTCGCTGATTTCGCCGGCGGCGTTCTGGCTCCGTTCAGCCAGCTTCCTGACCTCTGAGGCAACAACGGCAAACCCTTTGCCGTGCTCTCCGGCTCGTGCTGCCTCAATGGCAGCATTCAGGGCAAGCATGTTGGTCTGACGGGCGATCTCTTCGATAATGCTGATCTTGTCGGCAATTTCTTTCATGGCGGTGACGGTTTGTGCAACTGCCTTGCCACCCTCCTGGGCATCCTGGGAACTCTTTATGGCGATCTTCTCGGTCTGCATGGAGTTGTCGGCGTTCTGTTTGATGTTGGACGACATCTCTTCCATGCTGCTGGAGGCTTCTTCGGCTGCGGCTGCCTGTTCTGAGGCTCCCTGGGACATCCCTTCAGAGCCTGAGCTCATCTGAGCTGCACCTGCGGCTACGTTGCTTGCTGCCTGCTTGACCTCGGCTACGACGCTGACGAGCTTGTTTACCATGGCGGAGAGAGCGTGCATCAGTTCGTCGTCGCTGCTTCGCTCTTTGAGTACGACCATGAGGTTGCCGCCTGCCACTTCTCGCGCTGCGGCGGTGATCCCGTTGGTGGCGTCGATGAGGACGTTCAGGTTGTTCTTGATGGCGTTAAAGTCGCCGTTGTAGTTGTCGGATATGAGCGGCGGCATGTTCCCTTTGCTGATCTTGTCGACGTAGTCGGCGGCTACGTTCAGTGGGCCGATGACGGCGTCGAGGGTTTCGTTGACCCCGGAGACGATCTTCTGGAAGTCGCCATGATGTTTCGAAGCATCAGCACGGGTGGCGAGTTTGCCGGCAATAGCGGCGTTGCTGAGCATGTTGGCATCGGCAACCAGGGCATTGACGGCGTCTATGGCCTGGTTGAGGTTGTTCTTGATCTCGTTGAAGTCACCGCTGTACTGATCGGTGATCTTGGGCGGAATGTCGCCTTTGGCAATGCGGTCGACGTACTCGGCGGCTACGTTGAGTGGACCGATGACAGCATCGAGGGTTTCGTTGACGCCGGATACGATCTTCCGAAAATCACCCTGGTGCTTGCTTGCATCGGCACGGGTGTCAAGCTTGCCGGCTACGGCGGCAGCGGAGAGCATGTTGGCGTCGGCGACCAGGCCATTAACGGCGTCAATAGCTTGATTGAGGTTATTCTTGATTTCGTTGAAGTCGCCGTTGTACTGGTCGGTGATCTTGGGCGGAATATCCCCTTTGGCAATGCGGTCAACATATTCGGCGGCTACGTTCAGTGGACCGATCACAGCATCGAGGCAGTCGTTCACCCCGGAGACAATTGCCTTGAATTCGCCCTGATGTTTGGAGGCGTCAGCTCTCGTGTCGAGTTTACCCTCCACTGCTGCTTTTGAGAGCAGCCCCGCATCCGTTACCAGGGCCTTGATCGATTCGACCATCCTGTGCATGGCGACGACGATGCTCCCCTGGTCTTTGCCGTCAATGTCAATCTTCATGGAAAGGTCGCCTGCCGCAACGCACCCTGCAACCTCGGCCACGAAGCCAGGTTCGCCACCCAGCTGACGCTTGATGCCTCGGGCTATGAAAACCCCAAGTAAAACACCTACTGCGAGGGCTATGGCGGCTATGACCCCCATTATCATGCTTGCTCGGCTTGCAAGAACCGTATTTCCGTCCGAAGTCTCCTTGCCAATCTTTACTTTGGCGTCGAACATCCAGTCAACCTGCTCCTGGATAGCTTTTCGCTCTGCCTCCATCGTCCCTTTGAAGAGAGCCAAGGCCGCATCCTTTTTGCCGACATCCATCAGAGACTCGTACTGTTTCATCTCTTTGTCGAACCTTTCAAGGGCCGCGTTTAGGTCAACCATTCTTTTTTTGCCCTCATCACTTACCAACGTCTTCCCGTAGCTTGCCATAAGCTTCGTTATTTCAGTCTCCCGATCACTTACACGTTTTTCCAGGTTCTTCAGCTCTGCAGGAGACGCAGTGACCATCTCCAGGAGATTGGCGCGCATACGATGGAAAGCTGTTGAAGCCTCTCCGATTTCACCCAGAGGGACTGTCACTTTCTCGTAGAGCTTGGTGTCGGCCTTGTCGATTTTCTTTATCTCAACAATACCGACAATACCGATGACTGCAGCAAGAAGAGCAACCACCACAAATCCCCCAACCAACTTTGTTCCGATCTTCATGTTCTTGAACATACCTTCCTCCTGTATTGAGTTCCGTATCCCCTGATTCACGGGTAAGGGAAACCCCGATTAAAATCCGTTATAAAACTAATATCGGATACCGATCGGACAACTTTAGTTGTATTTAATAAATATTTTCTATTGTTGTCCAGGGGCTTATATGGCTTTTTCACACAACTGAAAGCGTGTGAATGACTGCCTGGTGGGCATCTTTGCAGATTGGGTCGTCGTTACCAGGGTAGATGGATTCTATCTTCCGGGAGGAAAAGTGAAGCAGGCAGGTGAGAATTTTGCGCGAATGATCTTAACGAATCAACCGATTTTTTTGAAAAGCTGGGCATCCGAGGTTACCTGCTCAAACAGGCCGGCAAGCTCCTGGGGAAGCTTCTGCGTCTGCTCGCTGGCAAAGAATCCGCCCGGGGCCAGGGCGCCATGGAACATCCGGATCACCTCCACCCGCTGCTGGTAGTTGAAGTGCAGCAACACGTTCTTGCAGATGATCAGGCTGAAGTTATCTCCGATAGGCTTGAGGGTGAGGAGGTCGTGTTTCTGGTACGTCAACCGGGATCGGACAGAATCGATGATTTTGAACTGCCCCGGCTTGTCGGCAGGCTGGAAATACTTCCCTAAAAGATCCGCCGGTATCCGCTGGATCTCCTCAAAAGGGTAGATCCCCTCGCGGATGATTTCGCCGAAGAGATTGCTCCCATCATAGTCGGTGGCGTCTATCTTCAGGTTCTTGTAGCCGAACTTACCCATGTTCTCGGCAAACACGATGGCCAGCGTGTATGGTTCAGGTCCCATGGCACAGCCGGCATCCCAGACCTTGACGGTGCTCCGGCCCGCAGCAAAGGGAACCACGTGACGTACGATATGTTCGATGGTGTGGATATCGCGGAAGAAAAAGGTGAATGCCATCAGTCAACTGCCCCCTGAAATAGCAAAGGTATACCCCTCACGCTGTAATACTGCTGAACGGAAAGGTGAAATGAAAATCCGAGCCTTCACCTTCCCTGCTCTCGAACCACAAGCGTCCATTGACCTTTTCTACCACCAGCATGGCCGTATTGAGGCCGATCCCCAGGCCGCCATGGGCACGGGTGTGGCTTCCATCAACCTGTCCGAACTCCTTGAATACGAGATACTGCCTGCCTTCGGGTATGCCGATACCGGTATCATACACGCTTGTTTTCAATACCATCCCCTCATCACCCCACTCCTCGATACTAAGCACCACCCGTATTTCACCCTTACTGGTAAATTTCACCGCGTTGGCCATGAGACTTTCGACGACCAGCAGGTAAGATTCGGCATCACCATGCAGCATCCCGGAGATCGATTCCTGTATCTCCAGAGAGAACATCATGCCGCGCTGCATGGCGATCTGACGGTATGGTTTCAATGCCGCTGCGACACGATCCCTGAGGGGGAAGCTTTGCAGTTCACGGCATACCGAGCCAGATTTCAACATCGTGAAATTGATAATCCTGTCCACCAGCGAGCACATATTAGCAGCGGAGCTGTTTGCCATCTCCACGATATCTTTCTGCTCCTGATCTTTCACCATGTCGACAAGCAGGCTTATTGACCCCACGATTCCGTTCATAGGGGTTCTTAATTCATGGGTTATTGTAGAAAGAAACAGATCCTTCGTCTCCTCTGCTGCGGCAAGCTGGCTGTTGGTATATTCCAGAAGCTCGATGGAACTTCTCAGTTCAGCGGTTTTTGTCAGCAGGTCGTCTTCAAGCCTACCCTGATAATCCAGCTCCAGTAACCGGCCGTTCCGGATCTTCAGCGCCTTCCCTATGACAATCCTGAGAAGTTCACAATCAACCGGTTTGGTAAGCAAGTCAAAGGCTCCTCGCTTTATCGCCTTCAGCGCAATATCCAGGTCGGCATAACCGGTCATAAAGATGAGAGGCGTGTCAGGTGAATTCTCCTTGACCGCATCAAGAATATCCATCCCGGTAAACCGGGGCATGTTGATGTCGGATAACACCACATCGAATTTCTGCTCCTTCAGAGCTTCAATGGCAGATTCAGGTGAATTGAACCTGGTCACGCCAAAGCCGGCTGCAGCAAGGTTTGCCGATACGATGAACAGAACGTCGAAATCGTCGTCGACAACCATTATGTTGGCATTATTCTCATGTGCCATAATCCAGCACCTCTCTGACCATGTGTAATATCTGTTTCGGAGACAACGGCTTTAACAGCAGAGGGATACTGAGGTTTTCAGCCTCTGCCATCTGTTCCTGCGATGTGTACCCGGTCATGAGCAGGCATCGGATATCGGGGGCATCACCGGCAATTTCCTTGTAAGCCTCCACTCCATCCATTTCCGGCATGACAATGTCAAACAGCAGGAGATCAACTCTCCCCCTGTTCTGACGGAATATCTCCACAGCCTCAACCCCATTTCCCGCAGCAAGGACCGTGTATCCGAACTCCTGGAGTATGTAGGTAACAATGTGACGAACCTCCTGACTATCATCGGCAACAAGTATCGTTTCGCTCCCCCGCACCGGTACCATGTCCGATTGTTGGAGATTTTCCTTTTCGTGCCCCTGCAGCAAAGGGAGAAAGATGGAAAAGGTGCTCCCCTGCCCCGGTGTGCTGTCAACAAGGATGAAACCTTCGTGCCGCTCAATGACACCAAAGACAACCGAAAGTCCGAGCCCGGTACCTTTACCTACCTCCTTTGTCGTGAAAAATGGCTCAAATATCCGTAGCAGATGCTCTGGAGAAATCCCGGCCCCGTTGTCCGCAACCTCTATAACGGCAAATTCACCCTCTCTGGCGCCGGCAAGCACTCGCGCTTCTTCGGCAGTGATACTGCGCAACATGGTACGGACAGTAATGAGGCCGCTTTTGTCCATAGCCTGAACGGCATTGGTGATCAGGTTCATGATAGCCTGGGCGATCTGCTGCTGGTCGACAAACACGTCCAGAGAACCAGGGACGGTATGAATCTCCAGGCTCACATTGTCGCCGATAAGACGCCCCATGATTTTCTGGGTCCTGGATACGATCAGGTTGAGATCGGAATTCCTCGGCTTGGTAGGCTGTTTCCTGCTGAAGGTGAGCAGGCTCTGGGTGAGGTGTCCGGCTCGGTCGCTAAGTTCGACAATATTGTGAAGATACTCCTCGCGTAGACCGCTGCTTGCCGAGTGTAAGGAAAGATTCGCATATCCGATGATTCCGGTAAGGATATTATTGAAGTCATGGGCAACGCCGCCTGCAAGCTGACCAACCAGCTCGAGCTTCTGGGAGTGAACGAGCTGGTTCTGGAGATGGCGCCTTTCATCCTCCATCTTTTTGAGAGGAGAAATATCGGTGATCACGAGCACCAGATGTTCAAAACGACCGGTATCGTCAAACGAGCATCTTCCGTTGACCAGTCCCAGGAACTCTTCCCCATTACCGCGCAAAAACCGACGTTCCGAATATATCGTGTTACGAAGACCGGCAACGCTTTCCTTGTGACAGCGGATGACCCTCTCCCTTTCATCGGGATGAACAAGGTCAAAGTAACTGACCGGCTCTTCTACGGAGAAGCCGTAACAGAACATGGTAGACATCTGATTGTTGGCAAATACGACCCGGAAGTCATGGTCCAACAGCGTAATCCCCGAGTTCGATGAATCGAAGATGATCTTCAACCGCTCCTGCAATTGCCCCTTTTCCATCTCTGCAACCCTGCGGCAGTTTATTTGCCAGAGGTCCTGCATGAACAGATGCAGGATGGATTCATCGTCATCATCGTAAGGAAGCTTTTTGTTCGCCACCCCCACCACTGCAACAATGCTCTCCCCTTCGAATACCGGCACGGTCAGGAACCGTGCAAGCTCCACATGGCCCTCAGGGTATCCCCGTTTGAACGGGTTCGAGGCGGCAAAATCATTCTCTCGAATCGGCCGGCGCTGGCGGACGGCCTCGCCCCAGATACCCGTCTTATCCAGGCTGTAAACCTTTGGTGAATCATTAACCGCACAGTCGGCCATGACCCCTTCTGACCAGGCATGGAGGGTGAACTGACGGTTCTCCTCGTTGTACAAATAGATATAGCCGTAAAGACTCTCCGTGACATCAACGACAAAATTGAGCGCCTTGTCGAACAGGCTTCGGTTGGTTTGCTCTTCTGTCCGGCCCATTGAAATTATGGTTGCAAGTCTCCGCTGGTCCATCAGGAGGCGTCGCTGGTGACATACCTTCTCTGAAACATCACGAAATATGGTGGCAAACCAACCATGCTCCGTTGAATAGGCATGAACCTCGAAATGCTGGTTCAACCCCTCGTTGTACTGCTCGAAGTGGGCCTCTCCTCCATCAAGGGCAATCTTTCCGTACTGCTCAATCCAGGCCTGTTCGGCTCCGGGCATGACCTCGCGGAACGTTCTCCCGATTACATCTTCTCTCTGAAGCCCTGTAATGGAGGTAAATGCCGGATTTATTTCCATGAACCGGTAATCGACAGGAGTTCCGGAACTGTCGCAGATGATCTCGTGATGGGCAAAGCCGTTCATCATACCGGTAAACAGGTTTCTGAAGCGGCTCTCGCTTTCGGTAAGGACCTTGTCTGCGCTATGCTTTTTCACCACACTCCCTTGACAATAATGAGATGAATTCAATAATTGTAAAACGCGTATCCCTTCAGAACCAGCAGAGCCGGGACAGACATCTCCCGGCTCTGCGTAAGGACCAACAGTGTGGCTACGGGAAATACCCGATTATCAGGCTGCCCGCTCTGCTAATTCAATTCCACGCATCAACCGGGGTATGTCCAGAATAAGGGCCACACTCCCATCCCCCAGGATGGTCGCGCCGGAGACCCCTTCCACGTTCTTGTAGGCACGCCCCAATGTCTTGATGACCGTCTGGTGGTCACCTATGACATGGTCAACCACGAAGCCCACCCGGAACCCTCCCACCTCTGTGATGACGATCTGTTGGATGGCAGGAGCTTCGCCGGGAATCGCAAACCGCTCGCGCAGGGGAACGTAGGGAACCAGATGCCCACGCACATTGGCAAGATTGCGTCCGTGAGACGCTTCAACCTGTCTGGCGGTAAGTTCAACGCATTCATGCACCAGCGAGAGCGGCAAAACGAAGCAATCGGTTCCTATCTTTACCAGAAGACTCTCGATAATCGCCAGCGTGAGAGGTATTCTGACGGTGATAGTGCTGCCGACACCGCGGGTACTGGTTAAGTCGATCGTACCACGAAGGGCATCGATGGCCCGCTTCACTACATCCATTCCGACCCCGCGACCGGAAACACTGGTAACCTTCTTTGCCGTAGAGAAGCCGGGAGCAAATATCTGTGCAAATATCTCCTTGTCTGAATATTCTGTACTGGCCTGGATCAGACCTCTCTCCACAGCCTTGGCCCTTATTGCTTCACGATCCAGCCCTGCCCCGTCGTCGGTAATGGAGATCAGTACGCTGTCACCTGAGTGAACAGCGGCAAGGTGTACGGTACCATGGCGGGGCTTTCCGGCCGCCATTCGATCGGCAGGATCTTCGATACCATGGTCGATGCTGTTGCGGATCAGGTGAACCAGCGGATCGTTGAGCCTTTCGATGACGGTCTTGTCCAGTTCGGTCTCGGCACCTTCAGTAGTCAACTCGATCTCCTTGCCGAGATCGTTGGAGAGGTCGCGTACCAAGCGCTTGAACTTGCTGAAAGTGCTTCCGATGGGGAGCATTCTTATGTTGAGGGCATTATCCCGCAGCTCTCCGGAAAGCCGCTCCACTTCTTCGGCAATGTTAACCAGATCGGCATCCCTTTTTGACAGAGCAGTCTGTGAAAGCCGTGCCTGGACAGTGACCAGTTCTCCGACCAGGTTCACCAGGGCGTCCAGTTTGTCCGCCGGAACCCTGATGCTGTTGGCAGCGGGATCCTGCTGGGTTTGACGCTCCTGTCGGACCTCTTTTACGTGCTGCTGTTCGGCAAGAGCCGACTGCACAATTTCGGGGGCAACCAGGCCGTTAGACACCGCCAGTTCGCCGAAACGTTTCTGCTGAGAGAGGATCTTCTCCATCTCCTCCATGGAGATGTCACCCCGTTCCAGCAGTATTTCGCCAAGCTTCTTGTATCCCGACTCCAGGTCATTGTTACCGTCGTCGATCAAATCGCATGAGATCTCGCAGTCATCGGCGATAAATATAAAGACATCTTCAATGGCATCCTTGCCGCGGGCAGTCGTCAAGATGATGTCCCAGTTAACATAGCAGTTATCAGGCTGCAGTTCGTCAAGCGACGGAATTCCGCTGGTATGCGCCACAACCCTGCAGTGGCCGAGTTCTGCCAGTTCACGCAGCAGGTTGACAGGGTTGGTTCCGCTCATGAATATCTCGGCGGCAGGCTTGAAACGGATCCTATAGGTAACCGGACGTTCGTTGGCCATGGCGGTAAGCTTGGGAATCTTCTCTTTTGCGACACTTTCACCGTTCACAACCTGTGGAACGAGTTTCTTCAGTTCGGTTATCAAATCTGCAGCTGACGCATCATCAACCGGCCCGCCGCTATCCGATGCATCAAGCATCCCCTTGATCTGATCGCGCGCTGCAAGAGTCAGGTTGATCAGGTTCTTGGTCACCGGGATTTTATCGTTGCGAACGAGATCAAAAACCGTCTCCACCTCGTGGGTGAATGTGGCGATGTCCTCGAAACCAAACATTGCTCCTGACCCTTTGATGGTGTGCATTGCCCGGAAAACCCTTCCGATCGTTTCCGTATCGTCCGGGGTTTCCTCAAGGGCCAACAACGAAGTCTCCAGTTCGGAGAGAAGTTCGTAGGCCTCCTCCTTGAATGCCTGCCGGTGAGCGTCTATCATCCGAGCACCTTTTTTATGACACCTATAAGTTGTTCAGGCTTGAACGGCTTTACGATCCAGCCGGTGGCCCCGGCGGCCTTCCCCTCTGTCTTTTTGGAGTCCTGCGACTCAGTCGTCAGCATAATGATCGGTATGAATTTACAGGCAGGAAGCGCCCGCGCCCCCTTGATCAGGCCGATGCCGTCCAGGTTAGGCATGTTGAGGTCGGTAATGATCATGTCGACCTTGGTACCGGTGAGCTTCTGGAGTCCGTCCCTACCGTCCACCGCCTCAACCACGTCGTAGCCGCTCTGTTTAAGGGTAAAACTCACCATCTGACGGACGCTCGCAGAATCATCCACGGTCATTATCACTTTTGCCATTATGCTATCCCTCCTACCCATAGACAGCTGCTGTTCAGGTCCTGCTGGCAACCAACATGGCGGACAAAGCCCGCCTCAACAATGGTCTTATGTAAGGCCTCACCACTCAACCCTTCCACGGCAAACGGTATGCCGGCTATGCTGCATGCCTTGTGAGTCGAACAGAGCAGCTGCAATCCCGCCAGGTCGATCTCACTGATATTCTCCACGATGCAGGTGAGCTTCCCGGTGCCATTAACGGCTCCCAGAAGGGACTCTTTGATCTCAGCGGCATAGTGGATGGTCATACTGCCCGCAAGTTGTATGACCCTGTTATTCGCTGTTCCTGACTGGCTTGCAGAAAAATCTTCCATACTATTCTCCCCGCTAGAAAAGCTCGATATTATCATCCATCTCATCACCACCATGGCTTGCAACAGCCAAACCGGCAGTTCCCGCCATGGCAATGCCGGCATGCACCTTCCGTTCGCTGTGCATTGTGTAGCGAGTGGCCAGTTCCTTCAGCCGCTCTGTCCTCCCCTTGACCGTATCGGCAGGAACCAGGGCGCTCGTTTCATCCACAAGGAGATCAAGCTCCTTGATCACTTTACTGAGCCCAAAAACCATACTCTCATGGACGGTAATCGAACTGATCGTCGACTCTATATCGACAGAAAGTGAATTTACCTCCCGCTCCAAATCGGCAACCCTGGCGATAAGGGTCTCATTGAGGTGCCGTAGCGTCTGAAGCAGGGTGTGCAGCTCGTCAACCATAACCACCACTTCGTGCTCTAGAGCCTCTGAGTCTTCGTGTCCAACTCGGAACAGCTGCTCAGTGGTATCGGTAACAGAACGCAAGGTTTTCGAAACAGTTCCTGTCTGCTGCTGTGCCTCTACCGAAAGGCGTTGAATCGCCTCTGCCAGAACCCCCAGCGCAGCACCCTCCTCGCCGGTCCTCGCCGCCTTGATCTGGGCATTCATGGCAATCAACTCGATCTCTTCGCCGATATGCTCGATATCGCCTACAAAAGAGACGATCTCTCCAACTGTCCCGGCGACCGTGGCCATGGCGTGGGATATGTTTCTGTTCGCCTCGACATTGTCGGTAAGAGAGACCGCCACCCGCTCAAGGCCATGTTCCATCTCGCTGAAGAACGAACTGCCAGCCTGATCGGCAACCCCGGCCATGTCACGGGTCTTGGCGGAGGTATGCGACTCTTTGATGGCAATAGATGAAAGGTTTTCTATGATGCTGGAAACCGCAATCCGGATATCGTCACTTGCCTGGCGCAATTGTGCAGACTGGAGTTCGCAGATGTCACCTGTCTCTACCACCAGATCCTGGCCGACCCTCATCGCAGACTGGCCATCCAGGGCGGTTGCAATCCGGATCCGCAGCTCGTCAAGAGCTGTCTGAACATGCTCGATCTGCTGACGGACGATGTCGTGGAACTGCATGGAGGTAACGACCTCGCTGATGCTGCTGGAAACCTCCGCCGATACGGCTGCAACCACAGAGGCCAGATCGGTACAACGGCTGTTGATCTCCCTGAGCGAGACAAGGCTCTCACGGGTCTTCGCCAGTATCTCAAGCACATGGATGCGCTGTTCAGCCTTTATTTTCTCAACCTTGACAAGGGTTTCCCGTATTGTGCTGCTCAACTGTTCCTTTTGGGAGAGAATGGTTTCGGATTTGGCAAGTACCTGAACGGAAAGATTTGCAACATCCTCGGCCAGGGTGTCGAAGCCGGCGGCACTCGTCCCAAGACGTGCACTCTCGATCTTGGTGGATATACCAAGCATCCTCAGGACCTTGTTGATCTTCTTGAATCCGCCAAGCGGTTCCGAGACTTCATCGAGAAGATTCAGAACATTCACCATGGCATCGCAGTCCTTGACGGCATCACGCTCTGCCTCATCAAGATAGTCGCGCATCTGGTCAATGAGAGTTGCAAGCCCACCTATGGAGGTGTAGACCTCTTCACCAACAACTTGCTCGACAACTTCCGAGGAGAGATTACTGATGACCCCTGCCCTTGCGTAAAAATCGTGGAGACGGGCGCCTATGGAGAGAAATTCACCCTCAGTGGAACTGGCCAGATGGTGCAGTTCATCAGCCATGCCGGCCAGCGTCCCACTCCAGTTAGCAAACTGAACGACGGCATCCCTGACCGCAGATGACTCCTGAGACACCGACATCAGCTCTATTTCAGGTTTGGCAATACTTAGTTTTCTGAAAAAATCGACCATGGTGATTATCACTATCCGTTTTCATTGAAAGAAATTTCCTGGAGGAGTATCGGCATCCTTTTATGGATCTCATCCTTTATTGGTACTTCGGCCTGGCATAAACAGTTCTTTAGACTTAATCCTCCTGAGAGGGATTCCCTGAGAGTTGAGCCGGAATTCCCTGAGCGCCTGAAAAGTCATCAAATCAGTTCAAAATTCCGTAATTCCTGCAATAACTTCTGCTTGCCGATCGGTTTCACCAGGTAGGAAGTTGCTCCACCCTTGTAAAACGCCTCCACAACCGTCCTTGGATCTCCCAAGGCAGTCGTCATAATCACCTTTGCCTCTCGTGCTCCTGATGCACCCCGCTCCTTTTCAAGAGCACGAATCAGTTTCAAGGCCTCCTGCCCATCCATGTTGGGCATCATTATATCCATGCAGACCAGGTCGTAAGAGGCAGAATCATCCAATGCCATGCGGAAAGCCTGAACTGCTTCCTCGCCGTCTATTGCAATATCACACTCACCGTAAGGGCTCAGTATCTCTTTTAGAATTCGACGCGATATAAAGTCGTCTTCCACAATCAAAGTCTTCATTCAATGCTCTCCTTGAGGCGCGATCCGCCATTTTGAAAATTGTTACCGATTAAAATCCATATCCAGCTCAAAGCCTGGCTGCTCCATCGTTCGGGAGACGAGATCCTCAACCGACCTCAGATGATGTCTGGCGGTATCAAAATCTCCCCTTCGAAACGCCAGTTGCACCCGAAAGGTTGCGTCAGCGAGTTTTTCAGATTTCATATGGAGTGCCATCCGTTTCATCTTCAGCGAACTCTGCTCCATGAGTGACTCATCCCGGTAAGCGAATGCCTGGCGCAAGCTGACCAGTAGCGAGTGCATCCCTTCTTCGGGACCGTTGTTCCGATTTTCACCTGCAGACGAAGTAAAGACGGCTCCTTCACGTACCTCCCCTTTACCGGATGAGTTGCTCTCGCCCCCCTCAAAGCCGTCATTCAGCTCTGCTTCTTTCTGTCGCACCGGATTGAGGTAACATTGGAGGACATCATGGAGTTCTCCCGCCGTGATATTCTTGTGCAGATATCCATCCATGCCGGCCTGAACGCAATGTTCCAGATCGGCTTTTGAATCTGCTGCTGTAAGAGCGAGAATTGGAGTATGGGTGCCGGTCAGGGCCTCATTGGCCCGGATCAGTTTTGTTGCGCTGAGGCCGTTCATAACCGGCATCTGAACATCCATAAGTATAAGGTTGAACTGCTCGCTCTTGCACTTCATGAAAGCCTCGTTGCCATTGCTCACCATGACCACCTCATGTCCGGACCTTTTCAGCAGGCTGGAAAAAACCAGCCTTGTTACGTTACTGTCATCCGCCAGCAATACCTTGAGTTTTGGGCCATCATGCTGCATCCCATCCTCTCTTTCCTCATGGATAGACGTTGTCTTTCCCTAACTTATCGGGGAACACCGGAGAAACTTAATTTTGTTTAGAAATTAAAAAAAGAGGCCGGCCTTCGCTGTAACGCGAAAACCGGCCATGAGAGGAGAGAACTTGCTTCTAACTTATAGAAAATCAGGGAATTTGGAGATAACCAGGTCCGAGGCTGCCGCATCTTTGGCGTGGCACTCGTAGCAGTTTTTCAGTGGATCAAGGCCGCTCAATTTACCCTCTGCAGTAAAACCGGCAAATTGCCAACCGCCGGTTGCCTGATACTTTTTGTCTTTTTTCATCAGGACAATCATATCCTTCCTGCCTCTGACGGGCTTTCCGGCTTCAGTGCCAATTTTGAACTGCTCCACCACAAACTGGCTCCCCTGAGGGTAATTCCCACCTGCCTTGTAACCCTGCATGGCTTTTTTGTCCACATAAATGTAGTGCATACCGTAGAACAGGGAACTCTTGTCGCTTACCACCTTTTCCTTGCTTCTCTCCCATTTCTGATACCCCTTGGGAAGCCCTGTCTTTTCCGCTGCAACGGCAGGCAGAACCGCAACGGCAAAGGCCAAGACTATAACTCCTGCGATCATCTTCTTCATCGTACTTACCCTCCGCTCTTTTTTGATCAATACACCTTGACGCCAACAACTGTCAGTAGAAAAAATCCCGGGGCCATAGCCTCGGGATCTGCAGAACGTGATTCGTTTAACTTGTCAACAGGATGCGTTCTCTTCGTTGTTCGGAAACGACAGTATAATTTCCGTCCCAATTCCAGGTTCACTAACAATTGATACGGACCCGCCATGCAGCTCCATGATTGACTTTACAATCGAGAGACCGAGACCGGAACCTTTTGTATAAAGAGAACTTGACGATGGAACCCGGTAAAAGCGGTCAAACAGATGCGTCAGATGCTCCTGACTGATGCCGACCCCCTGGTCGGAAACCGATATTTCAACATGATCAATGCACTTCTCGACCCGGATGGTTATAAACTTGCCTTCAGGGCTATAACGTATTGCGTTCATGATTATATTGCTCAGCGCCCTCCTGAACAGGACAGCATCAGACCAGACCGTTACATTGGCATCACACAATATCATGAATGCCCGCCCCTGGGCGTAGTCGGCATAATAATCATGCAGGTTATGGATTTCCTCATTTACCTTAACAGCCTCAAGCTTTAGCTTCAGCTCCCTGGAATCCGCCCAGCCAAGAAAGAGAAGGCTGTCAATGATCTTGGAAAGCCGCTTGTATTCCTCAAGGCTGGACTCCAGTATCCGTTCATACTCATCAATGGTGCGCACCCTGGCAAGAGTAATCTCTGCCTCCCCCATCAGGTTTCCGATAGGGGTTCTCAACTCGTGGGCAAGATTCGCAGAAAAGTGTGAGAGGCGCTCAAACGAATCCTGGAGGCGGTCAAGCATTCCATCCAGCGCAAGCGTAAGATCATGCATCTCTACCGGCCAGTTTTCTGAGATGAATCGCTCACCAAGGTTGCCGGCCGTAATCTCTCTGCTCTTGGCGGCTATCTGCAAGATCGGCCGCAACCCCTTGCGCATTATGTATCGGCCTGCCAGACCCGAAACAAGGATTCCCAGGAGCAGAATAAATAAGAGTTTTGCCAATAATGTATCGTTTATTTTCTCAATATTTGTGACGTCGAGCCCTATCTGAAGAACCTTAGGCTCCCCCACTACATGAAGCCAGAGCGAATCGATCAAAAAAACAGCCCCGTTGACCTTCACTCTGTGGGGCGTATGCGTTATAGCCGACTCTATCGGGACAGGAGACTTGAACAACGAGGAAGGCAGCAATGTAGCCATGGCAGGGGTTTCTATCAGTTCTGTGCCGTTTTTTTCGATGATTCTGACATACATCTTTGCGTACTCATTCTCATGAGTTACGCTAATTCCCCTCTGAAGGGCCTCCGCTGATTTCTCGTTCAGTAGAGCCTGAACGGTATGTATCTCACCCTTCATGAACTTGACGCTTTGTGCCCTCACACCGGAGAGCATTGCCCAATACATGAGGCCCAGAACACAGGAAAGTATGACAAAGACCGATAGTACATAATGGGTGATCAGTTCATTTGTAATGGAGATGGTTGGTTTGATGTTAGTCGGTTTATTTCCCAGCATTACCAGCTACCCCCGGTCTTCGAGGACATACCCGACGCCGCGGACCGTATGGATCAGTTTCAGGTCAAAGGGGTCATCGACCTTTGCCCGCAAACGTCTCATGTGCACATCAACGACATTTGTATCGTGAAAGTCGTCGAGATTCCAGATCCTCTCCGCAATGCGGGTCCTCGTAAGGACATCCCCCTTGAAGCGCATGAGAAGCGCAAGCAGTGTAAACTCTTTGGGAGTGAGCTCGATTCGGACACCCTCACGAATTACCCGGTGCGCAGCCAGGTCCAGCTCCAGTGGACCCACACGGTATATCTCGCTCTGCTTATTTGATGCCCCGCGCCGCAACACCGTATGAATCCTGGCAATAAGCTCTGAAAATGCAAAGGGCTTAACGAGGTAATCATCTGCCCCAAGCTTCAGTCCCTGGACTCGATCCTCCAGTCCGTCAAGAGCGGAAAGGAAAATAACCGGAGTCATATTCTCCTTTTCCCTCAGCTTTTTCAGAACTTCCCAGCCATCAATCCCGGGAAGCATTATATCGAGTACGATTACATCATATTGGTAGGATTGGGCCTGCTCTAGGCCGTCAGTGCCGTAATGGGCGACATCAACCTCAAAACCCTTCTCCAGAAGCCCTTTCCGGATGAAATCAGCAGTTTTGTATTCGTCTTCTACAAGCAGTACCCTCATACTCCCCCCTCATGAAACAACATTACATCTCTATATGATTATATGGATTTATACCATACATTAAAGCGTAAGTGACACCTGTTATTTCCTGACAATGATCTCACGTGCCATAGCAGTATCAATGGCGAACTCAGAAAACCCGACCCGGAAAATATAGGATGGGAAGGTCTGCAAAAGAGTGATCCGATTCCCGGGGAGCACTCCCAGTGCCATAAGCTTCTGCATCTTCTTGTCGTCACCGCTCAGGAGATAGGCGATCTCACCCTCTTCTCCCGATTTCAGCTCTGTAAGAGGAACTACCCCCAGGTCACCATTCATGCGGGCCGCCTCGCAGCAGTCGCCCGGTGGAATAGGTTTGCCGTGTGGGCAGGTAGTAGGGTGGTTCAGCATGGTGCATATCTTGGTATCCACCCCTTCGTTCAGCAGGTGTTCGAACTGGCAGGCCTTGTCCTCGGCATTTTCACCTCTGATATTGAGAACATCCATCATCAGACGTTCGGCCAGCCGGTGTCGGCGGATCGTGGCGCGCCCCTCCTCGCGCCCATCGGCACGGAAAGAGAGTCTTCCATCCTTCAGCTCTACCAGAGCGAGTGAGGTCAGTTCTCTGATCGTAGCGTCATCGGCCTGCAGCGCAAAAGACTCAATCTCGGCAAACCCCTTACCATCCTCTTCGATGGCTACCCACATAGACTCCAGAATCTCTTCCGCTTTTTCGGACAGTTTCATTTCTTAGCTCCCTCGAACAGTTCTTTAACCTTTTTTACAATCCTTGGCTCCTCCGGGTTCTCGTAGAAACAGCGAGGACACCTGACCATCCGGCATCCACCCGGCTTCCCGCACTTTCCGCAGGAGCGTATTCCATCCTCTTCAGCAAACTCGTGGCCACAATACCCGCAGAGTATCACAACAGCCTCGTTGCCATAAGAAACTGGTTCAACAGATACCCGCTGCCGAATGCCATGAAGGTAACGAACAACCCTATTGAGAGAGCAACCGCCCACCCCCGCTCCTTCTTCATTATCAGGAACTGTGCCACGCACGGAATGAAGAGGGTAAGTGTCACAGCAGCAACGGTCAGCTGCCTCGGGTCAAGTATACCCTTTGCCTGAAGGTCATAAAGCCCTGCTGCCCCGTAATCCCGGCGGAAAAAACCAAAGATGAAAGCAACCGTCACCTCCTTGGGGAGTCCGAGGGCATTCATGACAGGGGTCAGCCATTCCACCATCCTGGCAAAGAACCCGGTGATTTTACCCAGCCAGAGAAGGAAAGATGCAAAGACAAAGAGCGGTAGAATCTCCATGAAGTACCACTGCATTCGGGTATAGGTCTTGGTCAGGATATTCGATAACTGAGGCATCCTCATGGGGGGAAGTTCCATGTAGAACATCGGTGTCTCCCCAGGCATCAGACGGGCAGCCAGAAAGCCAATCAGGAGAAATATGAGCAACAGGCATATGCTCCAGACGGCCAGGGCACCTGGTGCCTTTGAGAGGAGCGCTATAATCACGCCGAGTTGTGCCGAACAGGGGATGGCAAGCGCCAGCAGCAGGGTGGCGATGACCCGCTCCCGCACCGTCTCAAGTGTCCGTGTAACCATCGTGGCCATGGTATCGCAGCCAAAGCCCAGTACCATCGGGATCACTGCCCGACCGGTAAGGCCGATCTTCTTGAAAACCCTGTCCACCAGGAGCGCCAGTCGGGGAAAGTATCCGCTGTCCTCCAGCAAGGAGAAGAAGAGAAAGAAGGTGGCAACTATCGGCAGTATAATCCCAACCGCGTATCGCAGCCCCAGGGTGATGACCCCGTATTCACCCACCAGCAACTCCCGGATCGCCCACCACGGGATGAGGCGATTGACGAGAGCGGTGATCCAGGGGTTGAACCACTCCTCGAATAAGCGATGCTCCAGGAAATCTACCAGGGTACCGGCACCGAACTCGCCAACGAACTTGTAAAGCCCGAAATAAAGCACGACGGAGAGAAGCGGAATCCCCGTGATTGGCCGGACCGCAAGAGTGGAAAGCCTTTCCCCCAACGTCACCCTCCGCTGGTCGGGGAGCTGAAGAACCCCCTGCATCAGTCCCCTTACAAGTCTCTTCCACTCCATCGAAAGATCAAGATTGAAGGTCGCACGACGGGTAAAGGTAACCTCTTTCACCAGTTTCTCTATGGCAGAGTAGCTCTCCCCCTCATTTTTCCTCACCAGCGCTGCAACCTCATCGTCTCTCTGGAGAAGGAGCAGTGCCAGCGAACGATGTGAAAGCGGGTAGTCGCCTCGCAGCATGATGGCGATACTCTCGATATCACCCTCCAGACGTCGGCTGTAAGCGAAAACCGCCCTTTTCCCCGGTTGGTAACCGGTTATTTCATCTCGTATTTCATCAAGCCCGCGCTTCCTGGCAGTGGCAGCGCCGAACACCGGGATCCCCAGTTTCTCCGCAAGCAGCGGCAGGTCGAGGATAAGGCCGAGCCGCTCCGCCTCATCCATAATGTTAACCACCAACACCACCGGCAGAGCCGCATCGATCAACTGCAGCGTCATCGGAAGCATCCGCTCGAGATTGCGGGCATCAACCACGTGCAGAACCACATCAGGACGCTCGGTCAGGAGAATCTCCCGCGCTACTCTCTCTTCCTCGGTGATAGGGAGAAGCGCGTACATCCCTGGGGTGTCGATCACCTCACATGACACGTCGTTGATCTGTGCCGTTCCGCGGGAAACCTCCACCGACGTTCCGGGATAATTTGAAACCGTCACATATGCTCCGGTCAGAGCATTGAAGAGTGCACTCTTCCCCACGTTGGGGTTACCAACCAAGGCAACCTTCTTACGCAGGTTGCCCCCGGCATGGCCCTCCTGACCGCTATTCTTAAAAAACTGAAACATCAAACCACATCCTCTCCCAATCATTGCTCTTGAAAATCACTTTCACATTTACGACAAAAAAAGGGTTCATTGGCATTTTACACATACTCCATAGAGCTCAAGCTTGTGATTCTCTATCTGGAAGCCGTGGCTCACGGCCACCTCCTGCTGGAGTTGCTCTATGGTCTCGTTCTCGAATTCTATGATGGTTCCGCAACGGGTACAGACCAGGTGATCGTGATGCTCTCCCTCGGTGGCGTGCTCGTATCGTGTTTGCCCGTCGCCAAACTGTATCTCGCGGGCAATTCCGGACTCGGCAAAGAGCTTGAGGGTTCGGTAGACAGTGGCGTAACCAATACTCGGGTGCTTGGCCCGAAGCTTAAGGTAGAGTTCTTCGATGCTTATGTGGCGAGCTGAAGAGAGAAAACTTTCGAGTATTATATCTCGCTGGCGGGTCGACTTGAGCCCCTTATGAGCAATGAACTCGCGGAATGCCTTTGTTTTTGCGTGTTTCATGAGCCCTCCACTTATTGAAAGTGATTTTCATCATACATTTCTGGGCTCGTCGAGTCAAGCATGAAATTGGTGTGAATTTTTTGAATTTCAGACGTGTGTGCAAATTTTCAAAACGTCATGCAATTAGGTTGCATGACGTTCGAATTGACCGAAGCTGAGGGAAAGGAAAACGACAATCGCAGGAACAAGGGGATTCCTCACACGATTCAGTTGAATCGAAATAAACGCCGGCAAAAACATCACCGGAAATTACTGAGATAACAATTCCGGATATTTCCGATAAATCGCAACGTAGCTGTCAGCTGCCGGTTTGACTACGCAGGGCAAAGATTTTAGAACGCAATGCTTTCAAGTTTCTGATGTATGTCTGAAGTGGGGCAGTCTCCCCTGCGTACAGCTTACCCATTTCAGTTGAAATCTTTCCGTTTACCTCGAAAGAAACCTTTCCATTAGATTCCCTCCTCGGCTTATAGGTAATGTTAGGGTCAAAGGTCAGCAAGGCAGCCAGGAGATAGGTATCTTCAATAATTGAAGTATTCTGGCCAGTTACGACTAGTAAAGAATGTTTTCTGTTTTCCATTGTGCCTCCAGGCTGTTATGCGTCCCCTCTAACGGGTCAATTGATCTGAAATTAATCCTGCATCACTTACTGCCACACCGGAGAGGTCGAGTAATGACAGTCAATGTTGGAGCAGGTTCTTTGCGACGTGTTGAATATCGGATTGCTCGTTCCGAATTGACGCGGATACAATGTGTCATCACCCCAGTAAATCTGACGACCGTTTGCAGGTGTGCCAGTGGAATGGTTGCCGGAAAGATTGGTATGACACACTCCGCATACCGCTGCAGCAGCCCCTGTACCAAACTGATCGGTTGAAGCGTTGAGTGTTTTGGCCCACCTCGTCTTTATATAATTTATGTGAACAGCGTGGGCGCCCCAACCCCCGGGGGTGAATGGCGAAGCGCCCTTGCCCCATGTACCTCCGCCGTTTCTGGTGTCGTAGTCATGGCAGCCGTCGCAACCGTTCTGGGCATCAATAGAGCCGTTGATATGGAGCGACTTGTTGTTGAGCGTGCCGTTTGCGTTGAAGTGATTGTGGCATCCGGCGCAGGAGGTTGTCGGCTGCCCGACATAGCTGCTGTGGGTCCCGGAGGTAGTGCCGGTTGTCGGCGGGTTGCCGTGGCATGTACCGCAGTCGGCATCGGTCGGGGTAGCCTGACGCGATAGCAGAGATGTCTGGTTCCAGAAAATGGTCCCGCGCTTGCTGCCGGAGGTATCGCCTTTGGGCATATTGCTGCCATGGCAGTAAACGTTGCTGCAGGTTGAAGCACCAATTCCGAACGGCGTACCGAAGACGAAGCTCGGGTTTGCTCCGTTCTTACGCGCTGCGGTTGCGTTGGCAAAGGTGATTTCACCAGGCCTCCTGCCGTTGAGGTGGCCGGTGTCTGTGGCGTTTGCCGGAACTGTGTGACACTCGATGCAGCGGACATTGGCGAGATTGGTGCTGCCGTAGCCGCCAAGATGCTGCTGGTGGGCTCCGATCTGAGGATCTTTGGTCGGGCCGTTGGCGGTGTGGCCGTCAAGGTCGTAGCCGGATACGCCGTTTGCTGCATTGCCCGGTGCCTCCTGGGCATCGGTGGCAGTGCCGGCTGTCGGGGTGCCGTGGCACTTGGTGCACCTGTCTACGGTAGTGGCAGCTGCACTCCAGGCCGGGTTGCGGTTTGCGTGGCATCTGGTGTTGTTGCAGGTTGTGCCGCTCCAGCTGCCGCTGTAGCCATCGAAGTTGATGTCGCGCTTTTTGTTGAGGTGGTATGCATAGCCGCCTGCTGCGATGGTGGTATTGCTGCTGGCCGTCAGTACGTGGCAGACGTTGCAGGTGTACTGGGTGGTCAGGTTCGCGTTGTTAAGGTGCGTTGCATGACGGTTGGTGGTAAGGGTGGTCGCTCCGCCATGGCAGAAGGTGCAGTTGCTGGTGCCGCTCCATGCCTGGCTGGTGTAGCTCCTGCCTGCTCCGGTTGCGCCATTACTGTGGCAGTAGGTAGTGGTGCAGTTTGTACCGCTCCAGTTGCCGCTGTATGTTTTGAGGATGGCTACTGTCCTTGTGCCGTTGGCATGCTGCAGTACGCCGGTGAAGTTCTTGAGCAGTGCATTGTTGCTAATATCAGCCGTTCTGTAATGGCAAGTTGAGCATCTGAAGTTGTAGGTGCCTGCTGCAAGGTGCTTGGCGTGAGCTGTGGTGAGCGCCACGCCGTTCTTGTTGTTGACCCCGGCGCCGCCGTGACAGGTGGTGCAGGTTACGCGGCTCGAGCTGGTGGTCCAGGTGATGAAAACGTAGTTGGGGGTTGCCTGCCCGCTTGAGTGGCAGTAGACGTTGGCGCAGGTGTAGCTGCTGGCGGTGTAGGCCCCGCCACCTGAAATAATTACTGCCCTGGTGCCGTTAAGATGGTTCTGGTAGTTGCTGATGGTTGTGTTATCACTTGCCGTTGTGCTGTGGCAGGCGTTGCAGGTCAGCGATGTGTTGCCGTTGTAAGTGTTGATATGTTTTGTATGTGATGCGGTCCACTTGGGTGATGCGTCGCCGGCCTTGTTGTGGCAGGTGCCGCAGGTGGTGCTCCTGGCATTGGTCCAGGTGACGACCGAGGTTACAGGTGCCTGGTTTGCGCTGTTGCCGCTCCAGTGGCAGCTGTTCTGGCTGCAGGTCCCGCCGGTGGTGTATTTGTAGGATCTTCCGTCACGGGCGGAGAAGGTGCCAAAGGTGTAGGTGCCGCCTGCTATGCTTATGTCGGCGGTATTGCCGGCGTTCATATGGTTGCTCTCTGTCTTGCCGTGGCAGTTCTTGCAGGCAAAGGCGTAGGCGGTAACAAGGGTGCGGTTGCTGCCGGTGTAGTGACGGAATACTGAGGTTCTGTTGTAGTGGATCGCATGGCCGATCGATGCGTTGACCGACAGCAGACCGTTGTTGTTACCGCCGTGACAGCCGTTGCAGTTACTGCCTCCGGTAACATCGAGGCTACCGTTGATATGCTTGGCTCTGTTGGCTCCGGCGGTAAATGTCCCGTCAGTATTCACATGCGTATGACAGGCGTTGCATGAGTTGATTACGGCTGGCTTTGCCAGGCTCGTGTGCCCACTCGTGTTCGGCGGACAACCGTGGCAGCGGTCACAGTCACCAGTGTTGCTTGGAGTCCCGGTCAGATAGCCGGTATTGCTCCAGCGTGGATGCTGACCATTTGCGCCAGCTTCGGTGGCTCCGTGGCAGTAAGTGGTTCCGCAGCTCCTCGTGGCCGAGCTGTAGGTCGGGAGGACAGCCTTTGCCCTGGCAAGAGTTCCGGACATCGGGACCTCGGTTATCCCATTCATATGCAGTGAGTCGTTAAGTGCGGGCACAGTATGACATTCAGAGCATGCAACGGCGTTTGCGTAGCCTGTCAATCCGTTCAGGTGGGCGGCATGCACTCCGGACTGTGCGCTCGAACTGCTTCCTGCGGTATCCTTGAACGGATTGGTTGTGGCATATCCGTGGCACTTGTCGCAGGAAAGAGTTGCAGTATCGCCTCCCCAAGCAGGGGTTCCGCGGCCATGGCACTTGCTTGCTGAACAGGTTGAGTAGGCACCGCTCCCGGCCTGATGGCTTCCGGCAGTGTAGACCGTCCCTGCCCCTCGACCGGCAGGATCAAACGAAAGCTGGATCATGTGATCGGCATGCTGGGGGGAAGCTGATCCTGCTCCTAAGTGGCATACCGAACATGCATATTTTGCATTTCCGGAGCTGCCTGCATGCAGTTTGTGGCTTCCGGTCGGCGTTGCATCTGACGACATATCCTTGTGACAGGCACCGCAACTGAGCGGGCCTGTGGTGCCCCAAAGCGGAGAACCGTATGCCGTCGGCGATCCGACTCCGCCGGCCCCCTGAACGTTACTGTGACAGTAGAGGTTTGTGCATGATCCGAATGTGCTGCTGGGCGCCAGGTTGTTGGTTCCACCGCTTGAAAGGTTTCTGTAACGGGCAGCTGCGCCCACCCTTGCATCGGTGCTGTTCAGATGCCACTGGACGTTTCCGTTGACGTGATAGTTGTTCACTTCAGCCCCATGACAGGTAGAGCATACAAGCCCGAGTCCGCCACCGGTTTCAAGAGCATGTTTTGGATGTGAGCCGGCAGTGGGTGCCGCGGTTGTGGATACCCCGTGGCATGCCCCGCAGGCAACCTCGGCATAGCCCATCTCCCAGTTGGGGGCTGGGATCGTGCCGCCGCCGATGACCGCCTTTGTGGTAGTGCCACCACCGTGGCAGTATACGTTTGCGCAGGTATTCTGCTTGGCGGCGTCATTGGTTCTTCTTACGGTTGTGCCGAAACTGGAGGAAACATACACATTGCCGGTGAGCGTGGAGTACCCATAAAAGAGACCGGTAGAGACCTTTCCGCTGTATGCCTTGAAACCGATCTCCAGGCTATTGCTCGGCATCTGTGAGGTATAGGCATTGTGGCAGACATAACAATCGTTGCCAATGCTCGGATTCAGGAGGTGGGCATTATGCGCACCCGCACTGCCGGGGGACATTGCGTTCATGGCTGGTTTGACCAGACCGGCTGTGTCGAGCGGAGGGCTGGCATGACAGGATACGCACCCACCGTCCACAACACCATTGACATGAATGGAGGGGTTGATGAATCCTGTCCCGTCTGTTCTGACATTGTTATGGCAGCCGTTGCATGTGGCAGGACCCTTGCCGTAGTGGGTGTAACTGACGTTCGGTGCAGGCGGAGGATAGCCGTGACAACGATTACAGTCATTCGAAGGTGAGCCGGTGAGGAATGGTGCGTTCCATGTCGGCTTGAAAGGAGTAGTTAACGCACCTCCATCCGCTATGACGTTTGCATACGCTCCCTTCCCTGTGTTTGAATCCATGCCTGATCCATGGCACCAGAAGTTGCTGCACTGGCGTGAACCGTAGCTGTAGGCCGGTGTTGTGGTATAGCCGTAGAAACTCCCCATCCCTGCAATATGTCCGAAGGTGATTTCCGCAGGAAGAGTGGTATCAAGGTGTCCCGGCGAATAGGGGCCGGCCGGCTGAAAGTGACAGGCCTCGCAATCACTGGCTGTTGAATAGCTGTAAGGAGCCGACTTGATATGTTGATCGTGGGCACCTACATACGTATCGGTATTTGATGTGGTGCTCCCCGCACCGGCTGTTCCGTAAAAACCACCGGAAGTGGCGGAGCCATGGCACTTGTCGCATAACGGCAATGCTGTTGACGGACCCCAGGTCACGGCGTGCCTGCCATGGCAGTCGCTGTTCGAGCAGTTCCCGTATCCTGAACCGGGAATTTTATTCGGCCCCTTGGAATATACCGTGTTGACTGCAACGCCGCTGAAAGCAAGATCGATAGTGCCGCTTGCATGGCTTTCGGGATTGGTGGTACCGCCTGTGTTGTGGCATATACGGCAGTCGAAGCTCGTATCAGGATTCTGAGCATGCTGGACATGGCCGCCGGTTGC
>JAYSLX010000219.1:0-10929 GCA_043725245.1 Geobacteraceae bacterium
ACGATGAGTCTCTCTGCAGTATATCAGCAATTGCCGAGGCAGGAACTATTTTCAGCCGTCAGCTGCTTTGACCTTTCGAAATTGACAATTACACTTTGGGTAGATTATTCATTTACAACTCCTTATGCTAACATCCTCTCTGATGAGGCTCTGATTGCAGGCATCAAGAAACGGGGGTCCTCATGAACGACGCTGAACTTGCCGCCCTTCTCGACCTTGACCGAACTAAACTCCCTCCTGACGGCGGCGAGCGTTTTAACCGCCTCATCTTTGCCCGAAGCCCTTATCTTCTCCAGCATGCCGATAATCCCACCGATTGGAGGGAATGGGGTGAGGATGCTTTTGTTGAGGCACGCATGCGAGGGGTGCCGCTCTTCGTCTCAATCGGCTATGCAACCTGCCATTGGTGCCACGTCATGGCCCACGAATCCTTTGCCGACCGGGAAGTGGCACAGGAGCTTAACCAGGGTTTCGTTCCGGTGAAGGTCGACCGAGAGGAGCGCCCCGATCTGGATGAGTTCTACATGGCTGCCTCTCAGGCCCTGACAGGCACCGGTGGCTGGCCTCTCAATGTCTTTATCGGGCATGACCGCCGCCCTTTCTTTGCCTTTACCTATCTGCCCAAACATGCCGGCAGGGGCATGAGCGGTTTTGTCGAGCTGCTGCGAAACATCTCCACTGCCTGGAAAGAGCGTCGTGACTCTGTTGAGCGCAACTGCTCCTCAATAATGGAGTCACTTGCAGGGCGTACCTCGATCAAGGTTGCTGGGCCTGGCGATACAGCCTCACATGCCGCTGCAGCTTACAGTCAGCTCAGTCATCTGTTCGAGCCACGCCACGGAGGGTTCGGCACTTCCCCCAAATTCCCGATGCCGACCTACCTGCTCTTTCTCCTCTCTCGAGTCGGAGCAACCGCTCCCCATTCACGGGAGATGGCGAAGCAGACACTCCTCTCCATGGCTCGAGGAGGGATAAACGATCAGCTGGGGGGCGGCTTTCACCGCTATTCGGTTGATGAACGATGGCTGGTGCCGCATTTCGAGAAGATGCTCTACGACCAGGCCATGCTGATCATGGCATATGCGGAAGGGTATCGTATCACCGGTGAGTCGGAGCTGCTTGCAACCGCTCATTCAACCGCACGCTTTGTAGTAGATGAGCTGGCCATCCCTCAAGGTGGATTCTGCGGTGCGCTTGATGCGGATTCTGAAGGAGAAGAGGGGCGTTTCTACGTCTGGAGTTCGGATGATATCGAAAGGACCCTGGGGGAGCGTGCAGAGCCCTGCCTCACCTACTGGGGTATCAGCAAAGGTGGGAACTACGAGGGGCACACTATCCTTCATGTGGCCGTGGAGCCAGCCCCTTTTGCCGCCAGCCGTGGGATGACCATGGAGGAATTGTACCAAACGGTGGAGATCTCCCGGAAACTGCTCCTTGAGGCGCGGAAAGAGCGCGAACGACCACTGCGGGACCTGAAAGTCATAAGCGCCTGGAACGGGCTGATGATAGCCGCGCTATCCCGTCTTGCCGCAGTTAGTGGCGACAAAGAGTGGCTGATTGCAGCAGAGCGCTCTGCCGACTTTCTGTTCTCCAATCTTATGGACCCGAAAGGGCGTCTACTCAGAAACTGGCTCCGGGGGCCGGCTCCTGTCAAGGCCTTTGCAGAGGATTACGCTTATCTCTGCTGGGGTCTGCTGGAGCTTGACGAGAATGGAGGTGACCGTCTGTGGCTGGAGAAGGCAGCCGATCTTGCACGGGAAATGGTCCGGCTCTTTCTCAGTGGCGACGGAAGGCTGACTACGTGCGGGATAGATACCGAACAGCTGCCGATTGAGCTCCCATCCTGCCAGGATGGCGTCCTCCCCTCCCCTGCCGGTGTTGCAGCTTCTGTACTGATGCGGCTCAGCAGGCTGAAGGACGAACCCTTTTTCACAAAGGCGGCACACAGCATTATTAATGCATACCACAGTGAGATTGAGCGGAGCCCGGCCGCCTGCCTTTGGCTTATCATGACTGAAGAAGAGCTGGAGCGGGTCGGCCCAGGGGTAGATCATGCCTGATATCAGCAGGATTCGCAGACAGCGCTGGACCATCTTTTCTGTCCTAGCGCTGATGTATATTCTGGTATATTTTTACCGCGTATCCCTTGCTGTGGTTGCTGCGGACATCTCCCGCGAACTGAACCTCACCCCCCAGCAGCTGGGCACTCTTTCCGGCATACTTTTCTATGTCTACGCAGTGGCACAGCTCCCCTTGGGGCCGATGATCGACCGACTGGGAGGCAGGCTGGTCATAAGTGGCTGCGGTGTATTGACCGCCATCGGGGGCATCCTCTTTGCCCAGGCAGAGAGCCTGCCCGCTGCCATGTTTGCCCGGGTCCTGATCGGCCTCGGTACCGCATCGGTACTTATGGCCACGTTCACCATCTTTAGCCACTGGTTCACCAAACAGGAGTTCGGTCGGGTTTCCGGTTTCATGGTGGCTGTCGGCAACCTGGGAAACCTCTCGGCCACTGCCCCCCTTGCGCTGGCTGTGGCTGCCATAGGATGGCGAAACTCTTTTCTGGTCATCGGCATTGTCCAGGCGCTGGTCACGGTGCTGGTCTTCAGTAAGGTCAGGGATCGGCCGGCAGCAGGTGAAGCAGATGATAAAGGAAATCATGGTGTTCAACCAGCAGGTATGTTGGACGCATGGAAGGAAATATTCGGCAACTCAAGTTTCTGGCTTCTGGGGATCATCTCTTTTTTCTGGTACGGCAACTACATGGCTTTGCAGGGGTTGTGGGGCGGGCCTTACTTGATGGATGTGATGCATCTCTCACGTGCTGCCACAGGAAAGGTGTTGATGTTTACCTCTATCGGGTTCATCACCGGCAGTATGGTAATCGATACCGTAGCACGAAAGCTCTTACATTCTTATAAAAAGACGCTGTTGGCCGGACAGGTGGTTCTTCTGCTACTTATGTCCTGTTTTCTCGGGATAGCAGAGATGCTTCCTGTTCCACTCCTGGCGGTTGCATTTTTTGCAATCGGTTTGGCAGTCTCCAGCGGGGTGATGATATATCCCATAATACGAGCCATGTTCCCGGTGAGGATCGTGGGGACAGCGCTTACATCACTCAATTTTTTCGTCTTGATGGGTGCGGCCGTGACACAGCAGGGAATGGGGCTGATCGTGGGTTCTTTCGAGAAAGGCTCAGCCGGCGTCCTTCCCACGGCATACCACGCAGCCTTTCTCTTTCCGGTCAGCGGTCTGACCATTGCTATCATCCTCTATCTGTTTGCGCGTGATTATTTCGACAAGGGCTGAAGGTTGGGCATGTAAACAAGGCTGCCCGCCTGAAGTGGAGAATTTTTCTCACTTCAGGCGGGCAGCTCTGTCTCTATTCCGAGCTGGGATTTCGGCCTTTCGCTCTGAATTCCCTTACCTTGCCAGCTTTGCGGCTATCGCTGCCACATGCCGCCCTTGGAAACGGGCAGCTGCCAGTTCGGTCTTGCTCGGCAACCTTTCTCCGTTGCCTCCTGCAATGGTTGATGCCCCATAAGGGGATCCTCCGGTTATCTCGTCAATCCCCATCTGTCCGGCAAAGGAGTAAGGAAGACCCACGATAACCATCCCCTGGTGAAGCAGGGTTATGTGAAAACTGAGAATGGTCGACTCCTGACCCCCGTGTTGGGTGGCTGAACTGGTAAAGACGCTTGCCGGTTTGCCGATCAGAGACCCCTTCATCCAGAGTTGGCCGGTTGCATCCAGAAACTGACGCATCTGGCCGCACATGTTTCCGAATCGGGTCGGGGTGCCGAAGATAATGGCGTCATACTCTGGGAGCTCATCAACCGTACAGATCGGTACATGGCTCAACCCCTTCTGGGCCTCTCGTGCCCCCATTTTTTCAAGCACCTCATCCGGCAGGGTTTCCGGTACCCTTTTCAAGAAAGCCTCTGCGGTATCAACTTCCTTGACACCTTCTGCGACGGCTTCTGCCAACCGGTGAATATGGCCGTACATCGAGTAATAGAGAACGAGTACTTTCATCTTTTCCCCCTTGTCAAATTCTATGTGTGGATGTCACCAATGGGGGAGCATCCTTCATGCCGAACATCAGGGGATAATAAACGATTTAATTCCAGCAGGTTATGGGTAGATCATTGAAGGCGATCTGAAGAGAAGGTGAAACGTGCCGGGGAGGAAGAAATGGTATAGACCTGTTGCACCCCACGTACGAGGGGCTGAAAACGGATAATACACATTATTTGCTCTTGCAATGAATATTGCATGCCATTCTCTTTCGATGTACTGGGGATACAGATTGTCATTTCTGGAATAAGAGGATTAAAGATATCAGAATCGGAAATAGATTGAGGTATGACAAAAGGGCCGGCCGGGGACGCATGCCTGACATGATTATGAGTGGGACGAGAAAGGCGGCATACGAAAGGGCAAAATAAGGCTCTATGATGCCAAACGCCGGCAGGAGCATTGCTCCGGCAATGAGAGCGTAGATCCAGAGGCGGCAATTGCCGACCGGGAAGGGCCCCTTGGGCTGGATGCTCAACAATGGGATTCCGGCAAGGCGGTAGTCATCAGCGTGACGGTGCTGGAGTAGCCAGAAATGAGGGACCTGCCACAGGTACAACGGCCCAGCGAGGAGGAGGATGCGGTAATCATTGGCAGCGCCGCCAGCAATGGTCCAGCCGATGATCGGAGGAAAGACCCCACAGAGGGCGCCGATCGGCAGGGCAAAGGTGGTGCGTCTCTTGAGAGGGGTGTAAACGCCCAGATACCAGGCAAGGCCGGCAACGCCCAGAAGGATGGGGAAGAGCCCACCCACCACCCCAAGCAGGACCAGCCCAGCCACTGTGCAGAGTCCACCAATGGCTGTCCCGGCTGCAGGAGTCAGATTACCACTTGGAAGGGGGCGGTGCCTGGTCCGCACCATGAGTCGGTCAAGGTCGCGCTCCATAACCTGATTGAGTGCTGATCCACCTGCCGCCAGGAACGCGACCCCGAAAAAGGCGGCAGACAGGGGAGCCTGTGCCGGTTCGCCCGGGAAAAGGAGATACCCTGCCAGCGCGGCAACGCCATTCAACAGGGAGAGCCGCGGACGTAACAATTGTGAAAGTGCCATCATCACCTGGCCTCTTCGATAAATTCCACCATGGCCTCGATTTCCTCCTCGGTCAGGTCCGGGTAAGCCGGCATGATCGGCTGGTACCCTTCCACTACCTTTGCCGCAGGCAAACGGATCGATTCACGCAGGTAGGACTCGTCGGCAATAACTGACTGCAACCTGCCGTTCTGCAGTACCTTCACCTGCCTGCGGAACAGCCCCTTGAACGTGGGGCCAACTCCACGACTACCATCGAGTGAATGGCAGGCGAGGCAACCCTTTCCCTTTGCCAGTCCGGCGCCATCCCGAGTTGGGACGTCTGTTCGTCCGTTACCCTTTGTAAGCCATTCGGTGAACTCCTCTTCAGGGATGGCCTCAACCGTGGTGATCATCGAGGAGTGTCCTGTTCCGCAATACTGGGAGCAGAACAGGTCATAGGATCCTGCCTTTGTTGCCACAAACCAAGTATAATTTTTCATCCCCGGGACTACGTCTCGCTTGACCCGGAAGGCAGGGAGGTAGAAGCCGTGCAGCAGATCGAGGGAGACCAGATTTACCTTTACCGGCTTTCCCACCGGCACATAGAGTTTCGGGCTGGTTTTGCCGTTTGCGTAGGTGAAGCTCCACGACCACATGCGGGCCGTTGCGGTTACTTGCATGGCCCCCTTGGGAACATTTCGGAGTGCCAGGTAACCTGACCAGCCATAGTAGAACATTGCAAGCACCAGTAGTGAAGGGAGAACCGTCCAGATAATTTCGAGCCAGAGGTTCCCATCCGCCTGGGAGGTTGGCTCGGGTGAGCGGGAGCGATGGTAGCGGATAACGAAGACGGCCATCGCCACGGTGATGCCGATGAGCAGCACCAGACACACCCCGAAGATGAACATGAAGACCGGGTCGACTGCCTGGTTTGTGGTGAGCAGTTGTGGATCCACGGCTACTCCTCAGCGATACAACACATCGGTAAAGGTAAGGCCTATAAAAATGGCCAAGGTGACCAGGGCTACGAACAGGAGCCAGCGCAGGAGGCGCCCTTCGTACTTCATATGCATGAAAAATGCGATTATCAGCCCACTTTTTAAGGAGGCGATGGCGAGCGCCCCCCAGACCCGGTTCAGCCCCAGGTCGAGGCGGGATATCCAGACGGTAAGGGCTGTCAGGGCCAGAAGTCCCAGCCAGACTCGGATCAATTTCCCGTAACTTACGACATGCTGCTCGGTTGTGCCGGATATCATTACTGCCCCCTACAGGATCAGATAATAGAGCGGGAATATAAAGATCCAGATCAGGTCCACAAGATGCCAGTAGAGGGCGCCGTTCTCCAGCAGGACGTAATCTCCCACGTGAACGTGGCCGCTCCTGACCCTGGCCGCAACCCAGGCCAGTACAGCCATGCCGATCAGCACATGGAGTCCGTGCAGGCCGGTGGTCAGATAGTAGAGGCTGAAGAAGATGGACTCTCCAGGCGGTCCGGAGGCCAGCCTGGGTGAGCCGGGATAGATACCGTGCCCGATCTTTGTACTCCACTCAACATACTTGATTGCCATGAAGATCCCCGCACAGAGGATCGTCCCACAGAGCGCCATCAGGGCAACAGATCGGTTGGCCCGCTGTGTGGCGGTAACGGCAATTGCCGCAAGAAGGCTGCTGCTTAAGAGGACCACCGTGTTTGCCGTTCCGAAGAGTAGATCCAGCTCCTTGCCGCCTGCAGCAAACTCCAGCGGATAACGTCCCAGATAGATCGCGTAAAGGAGAAACAGCCCGCCGAAGAGCAGCAATTCGGTGAGTATGAAGAGCCACATGCCGAGCTTGGCTCCAGCATCATCCCTGTGCCGAGGGTGGGTCATGGAATTCCCGCCCCCTTGAAGTCATAGGGGGCATGCGTCACCACCGGCTCCTCTGCAAAGTTCTCCGTAGGGGGCGGAGTCGGAATGCTCCACTCAAGTGTCGCTCCCCCCCATGGGTTGTCACCTGCCGGAACTCCCTTCAGAAGTCCACGGAAGAGGTTTACCAGCATAAGGACAAGCCCGACCGCGAGTATCCAGCTGCCGACGGTGGATAGCAGATTAAGGGGGGCGAACTCGGGGAGGTAGTCATAGTAACGGCGGGGCATCCCCTTCAGACCCAGGACCATCATGGAGAAGTAGAGGAGGTTGAACCCGAGGAACATCAGCCCCCATGCCACTATTGCAGGTTTCTCTTCGTACCTGCGACCGTAGAACTTGGGGAGCCAGTAGTGCATGGCAGCAAAGAAGGCGAACCCTGAGCCGCCGAAAATGACGTAATGAAAGTGGCCGACCACGAACTGGGTGTCGTGGACGTGGATGTCTGTTGCGGCCGCGCCGAGGATCAGGCCTGTCAAGCCGCCAATGGAGAAGAGCAGGATGAAGGAGAGGGAGAAAAGCATGGGTGCTTCCAGGGAGATCGAGCCTTTGTAGAGGGTGGATACCCAGTTGAAGACCTTTATCGCAGAAGGGATGGCAACTATGAAGGTGAGAAACGAAAAGACAAGTATTGCGGTATCGCTCATGCCGCTGGTGAACATATGGTGCCCCCATACCAGGGAACCTGCTGCAGCGATGGCGATGCTGGAAAAGGCGATCATCTTGTAGCCGAAGATCGGCTTGCGGGAGAAAACCGGGATGATGTCCGAGATAACACCCATGGCCGGCAGTATCATGATGTAGACTGCCGGGTGGGAGTAGATCCAGAAAAGGTGCTGGTACATGAGCGGATCACCGCCCCGTACCGGGTCAAAGAGCCCGGTGCCGAGGAGCCTTTCTGCAATGACCAGGACAAGTGTGATACCGAGGATCGGGGTTGCCAGAATCTGTACCCAGGCAGTAGCGTAGAGCGACCAGACAAAAAGCGGAAGCCTGCCCCAGGTCATCCCATCGGCCCGCAGGCGATGGATGGTGGTTACGAAGTTGAGGCCGGTCAGTATCGAAGAAAAACCGATGATGAAGACGCCTGATACGGCCAGAGAGACATTGGTGGTAGTGCGAGCGCTGAAGGGGAGATAGAAGGTCCAGCCGGTGTCGGGCGGTCCGCCGCCCGTGAAGAGCGAGGCAAGAATGGTTACGGCTCCCAAGATGTAGAGCCACCAGGAAAACAGGTTGAGACGGGGGAAGGCGACATCCCTTGCGCCAATCTGGATCGGCATGATCAGGTTGCCGAAGGATCCTTGAAACCCGGGGATGATGAAGAGGAAGATCATCACGACCCCATGCACGGTGAAGAGGGCGTTGTAGGTCTGAGGTCCCATGATGGTCCGCCCAGGCGCCATCAATTCTATCCTCAAAATAAGCCCGAGCACCACTCCTGTCAGGAAAAAGCCAAGTACCGAGTAGAAGTAAAGGAGACCGATCCGCTTGTGGTCGGTGGAAAAGATCCAGGATCCGATGCCGGTCCTCCCGGTATCGTTCCAAAAGCTGCTGATGGGTGTGTGTGAATGAACTGTCGAACTCATGATTCTCCTGAAGGGGGTCGCCTCGGTTTTCTGCCGGTTAGGAACAGGAAGGCGAGAAAACCACCGGCACTAATGATAACCATCGTTGCACTCACACGCAACAGGTTGAAGACATAGGTCTTCCCCGTGGCGTCGAAGCTGAAGCAGTATCCGACCACCGTACGGATGGTCGCTCCCACTTTACCATCCTGTGCCTCCAGAAAGGCCATGGCAAGATCTTTGGGAAGAAATGTCGTGCCATAGAGGTAGCGAACGATCGTCCCGTCTTTGGCAATAACAAAGCTCGTCACCGGGTGGATGAAGTCACGCCCTTTCCGCTGAAAGCGGTACCCTGCGGCATCAGTCATTGTACGGATGTTGAGCGCATCGCCGGTTAGAAAGCGCCAGGCATCAGCAGGGAAGGGGGCGTTCATGGCGGTCAGGTACATCTTCTTGGACCGTGCCGCCATCTCCGGGGTTTCCGTCTCATCGAAGCTGACCGAGAGGACCCGGTACTCCTCTCCCGGTTTGCGCTTTACCCCCGGAAGAGCAGCGGCCAGCCCCGCCTGCAGGAAATTACAGACATTGGTGCAGCTGTAGTATACCGGGAGGATGATCGTCGGACCGTTTACAAGGTCACTCAGGAGGACCCGGTTGCCGGTCTCATCCCGGAAGGTCAGGCCAAGAGGGATCTTCGCTCCAAGCCGTTCATCCAACCCAACCTCAATGCCTGCGGCCTTTGATAAAGGCGCCTCGGAACGGAGATCTTCCAGGGAATGGGCCTCTACGTCAGAAGTGGAGTGGCAAAGCTGAAGCAGCACCACGAAAAGAACAGCAAGCAGATATCGTGAACGTCGTGCAATGTTCATGGCCAGCCCTGACATACTCACCCCGCCTTTGTGCTGTTGGCGATCAATTTTTGTGCTATCGGGATATCTGCCGGTGCTAACTCAAATGTTAACAATTCCTGGAGAGGAACCCATTCTGCACGATCATGGACCGTCAACCGGATCTCACCGGAAAGGATATATGTCTTCAACGCAACAAGCCGGAATGAGCCATGATCGTAATGATATTCCGACTGAGCAAGAACATCTCCTATATCAATATCCAGGCCAAGCTCTTCGTGAATTTCCCGTTTGAGGCATTCCTCCAGACTCTCTCCATCCTCAACCTTTCCTCCGGGAAACTCCCAGTAACCGGCCAGTTTTTCATCAGGGCCGCGGCGAGTAAGGAGAACCCGGTTGTCTTCGATTATTATCGCCGCGGTAACGGTTTTCATATCGTTCAATCCCTGCTCTTGGATGGTTGTCAGTCTTTCATCCTACATGTGAATCATATATTCTGTGAGTCGGAATGCAATAGGAAAGGATTCAGGGGGGGGGCTGGCCGAAAGTAAAGCCACCGGAAGAAACCCCTCGAAGGACAAGGGGAAATCTCCGCTTTCCCCTTGACTATACTTATCATGGATGTCCATTATTGACGATCGGCCTCATCTGATGGACAGAATAAACAAAGGCCGCGAAAGGCAGATACTCATGGCACAACCTTGGAAAATCATCGAAAGCATCGCCACTGACGAGGGGATACTTGAACTGCGCCAACGGGGAGAACGGGATTTTATGATCCTTATCGGGGCCCAGGTTTTGATGAACAGCCTGTCCAATCGCTCGGAAGTGGTGCTGGGGCAACTCGGCTGCGGCCATTTGCAGGGGCATGCCAGTCCGCGGCTTCTGGTCGGGGGGCTGGGGATGGGGTTCACGCTCAGGGCGGTTCTGGATACCCTGCCGGCCACTGCCAAAGTCGTCGTGGCCGAACTTAACCCGGTCGTTCACGCGTGGTGCCGTGGTCCGCTGGCGGCTCTCACGGAAAGTGCGGTGATGGATCCCCGCGTGACCGTGGTGATCGGCGATGTCGCCCAGCTGATTCGCAAGAGCGCCGTCAATGGCGGCGAAGCGCGTTTTGACGCCATTCTCCTCGACCTCTACCGGGGCCCCCACGCCAAGACCAACCACAGAGACGATCCGCTTTACGGCAGCCGGGCCATCGACAATGTCCGGGCCGCCCTCAAGCCATGCGGCGTACTGGCGGTATGGGGGGAAAGTTATGATGAGGGGTTTGCCACGCGCCTCCAGAACGCCGGCTTTACCGTGACTACCGAGCGTCCCGGCCGCGGCGGACTCCGTCACGTTGTGTTCCTGGCCCAACTGAAACCGACGGGGAAAACGGGCATGCACGCTTCATGAATCAGTGGCAGCGGATGGTTTACTGAAGTCTAGGAGTCTGTCGGGCTTTACATCATCAAGTCCGGCATATCCGTTGTTTTGGTTGTTAGTGTAACGCATTAATATTGTTGATGTAGCTGCTGTTT